>CAZPDD010000070.1:0-6691 GCA_964585235.1 Microcaldota archaeon
CCAAGTATAGGCTCCGGACGTGCGCATTTGGTTAAAAAACACCCGCATCCTAAAGGACTCAAAAATGACTGCGGGAAAATTTTTGCTGAACGAAAATGAAGAGCACGGAAAAACAATGCGCACGGCGGTTCAAACTGCGCACCACGAATTACTTGACTGCATCCGAAGAACTGCCATTCGCCAAAAACTACTCTACGGCGAATTTCAGCAGAACGCGCAGGTGGAAAAAAACGCGCATTCGTCATCTGCAATGAGCGCACTGGATGCAGCAGGATTCAATTCCATCCAAGTAATGCACGGCTATGTCGATTTTGGACGGGACAAAAATGTCCTCAAAGGATTTGCGAGGAAAAAACTCACTGTCCAAATTGCAATGGTATCGAACAAGACCCCGCCGAAGGAATTCGAAGCGCAAATGCGCGCGCATGGCTTTGTCAGGTAAACCCGAAAACAACTTCCCCCCCCGGGGAATGAAGTGGAGCCACCTGCAAAGGCTAATCAGCGTCTTTATCTACATTTTCAGCTACTATTTTCTTCAAGGGCCCGTAGCTCAGCCTGGATAGAGCGTCTGCCTCCTAAGAACCTTTTCTTCGCGCCCCCCATCAGGTCAGCGCTTGAAAAGCTTCACAAAAACGGAGAAAGTAGAAGGTCCCGCGTTCGAATCGCGGCGGGCCCGCTTAACTTTTCTGCAGCCTCGCTCGTTGCAGGCGCCTCACTCAGCCTTGAAAGCCTCACCACCCCCCGCTCTTATCGCAGTTTGCCACCACCGGCTAGTGCCGAAAACGTTTTATACCGGCGCCGGGCCTTACTTCTTACAGGTGGGGCAGATGCGTTTGTGGCTTTTGGCAGGAGTCTTGCTGGCTTTCGCTGCGCTTGCAAGCGCGGGCTATTACAGCTACGGCGTTTACTACAACTCCCCTAGCTTCAGCGCGTATTACTACAATTCTCCCTGCGGGTCCGGCTGCGGATACGGCGCGTACTACCCGCCGTGCGGATACAATCCGTGCGGCTACGGCTCTTACTACGCGCCCTACCAGCCTTACTTCTCAACCCCACCAATAGTGCCACAGCAGTATTCCTATCCCTACCAATATCCGGCCAACTGCCTTGGCTATTGGTGCGGTAATCAGTTCAATTCCTACATCGGGAGCAACTATTACGAAAACTACAAGGGCGGCTGGCAGGACTATTACTATTTCAATTGAAAAAAAGCCTGGGTGGGAGAATGAAAAAAACAATTGCATTGGTTGCGCTTGCGGTCCTGGCCGCATTGGCTTCAGCTGCCATGTTTGACTACAACACGCCGGTTTTCTACACGCCCGCCTACGGCGGGTATTCAGGCTCGACGAACTACGGCGCTTTCCTTGACGGAAGCAGCGCAAACTATTACAGCAGCACTTATGGCAACGCCTACGGAAGCGCCTATGCAAGCGCAAATTCGTACCAGCCTGCGCAAGGCTATTACTACTCGCCGTACGCCAATTACTATGCGACAGGCAGCGCAAATGCCCAGGCGGGCAATTCCTACTACGTTTACGGAAATACGCCGACAACCTATTACGTCCAGCCGACGCCATATGCCGGCGCCTACGGCAATGCCTATTACTACGGCTCGGCAGCAAGCCCATATGCAACCGCTAACATGCAATTCCAAGGCGCTGCGGGCTTCCCGCAGGCCAACGGTGCAATTGGCACCGTCTGGCACAACGGGGGGCTTTACGCAGATGTTTACGAAGGGTTTGGACAAGCGCCGTTTTACCAATACCAGGCTCCTTCGCCGCGGCTGACAACCGCCTACGCGGTGCAGGGGGCGTTTTACCCCGTTTATGCAACAACCGCGCCGACTTACACTAGCGCAACGGTGTATTCAACCCCGCAGCAATTCACGCAGCCCGCTCCCGCCCCAGTGGCTATGGCGGGCCAGCTGCGCGTAATCAACATGCGCATCACTCACTGGGGCGGCTTCTCTCCAAGCACAATTGTCGTCAACCGGGACGAAACGGTGCGCATTCTTGCGACAACCGACTTTCCAAGCCACATGCACGGGATTGTGATTGGCTCGCCTTACAACATCAACCAACGAGTGACCTCGACCAACCCGGCGGCGCCCGACGTAATCGAATTCACGGCGGCAACTCGCGGGACGTTCACTATCTACTGCGCGTGCGGAAGCGAACACTTTGCGGCCGGCGGAATGGACTTCACCGGCACGCTCGTAGTCAACTGATGCAGTTGCTGATGCGGCATAATCTGGTTCTTTGGCACTAGCTACAAAATTTTTCTAGAACTAGTCTTTTGCATTCGCTAAGCCCCGAATAATTAGGAGACTATTTGCCCGCGGGCGTGATTGCGCGCAGGATGATGCGGAAGACTAGCGTCTTTCCTGCAAGCGGGGAGTTGAAGTCGACGGTGACCGACGAGTCGTTGAGCGCGGTGACTGTGCCTACGCCGGCTGCGCTTCCCACCTGCATGCCGACCGTCAGGTTGGCGCTGTTGTTGCCAAAGACAGTGCGGTTGACAGTGACGATTGCGGCGGGGTTGACTTCCCCATAGCCTTCTGAGGGCGGGAATTTCACCGTCTTTTCCTCGCCGACCTTCATGCCGAGGACTGCTTTTTCAAATCCCGCAATCAACTGGCCTTGTCCGAGGGTGAACTCGAGCGGAGAATACGAAGGCCGGGCAGGCAGGCCTGCTTTCTTGGCCTCGGCCTGCAAACTCGTGTCAAAGACGGTGCCGTTCTCAAGGCTCCCGACGTAATCTACCTTTACAGTGTCACCGTTTTTCACTCCAATCCCCCTCTCAAGGTCCTGCGCGGGCGCCTTCTCAAAAGCCGTTGAGTTGGCTGAAGCGCTTGCCTGCGGCTCGCCGCCCGAAAGGCAGCCTGCCAGTAAAAGCGCGAAACACGCGATTGCGAAAAGGATAAATCGTGTCAAATCGCTTCCACCCTGGGGGCCAGGTAGTATGCGAGCTTGGCATGGCCTATTTCGTAGCTGATGCGGACCGGCGCGTCGTTTTTAAGCTCGATGCTTATAACCGCATCGTCGGGGGCCGCGCGCGTGATGTCATCCAAGTATTCGTAGGGATACATTGCACGAGCCTTTGCGCCGGACTTGAACTCGGAGACGCTCGCCGCGTCCTTAGGCGTCTCGATGACGAGGTCGCCGCTGTCGCCGTGCGCCTCCACGACAAAATCGTTCTCCGCCGCGTGAAGCACAACGTGGCTGCTCAAGAGGCCGGCGTCGCGGAGCATGTCTTTAAGCGCGCTTGCGCGCAGCTTTACGTGCGCATCGAATGAAATCTTAGGCTCTTTAGGCGGCGTGCCGCCAAGGTCAAGAAGCGGCATCTTGAAGTGGCGCTTGCTTTCCCCCACGAACTCAAGCAGCAGGCGGTTTTCCTTTTCCTCAAGTGAAATGGTGAGCTTCTCGTCGGGCCTCGCGCGCGCGAGCACTTTTCCAAGGTCAATCAAGTTAATCCCAAGGGTTGCCGAGGGCTCGGCATTGAGCTTCTCGAATGCTTCCTTGGGAAGCAGCAGGTCGACCATCGCAATTTGCGACGGGTCCATGCTGCGAAGGTGCATGCCGGCAACGGTTACCTCGAAATTGCCTTCGTCAACCAAGTTCGACGCGGCGTCAACGCAAGACTTGAAGAAACGCGCGTCCCCAACAACTAGCTGCATCAGAACCACCCGATTGAAAACCTGTAACAACTGGGGACAAGAAAGATTATTAAAGGCTTTTTCGAAGGCTTGGGGACATTGGCCGAAATTTATTCCGGGTCCATGCGCCTTGTCAGCTGCATGGCCCTGAATTTTTTCCAACCCAGTTTTTCGTAAAATCGAACGAGGCTTGGCTGCTTGTCCCACGGCTGAAGCCCTATTTCCGCAAAACCCTTTCCTGCAACCTTGCCTTCAAGGGCATTCATTATTTTCGAGCCGATGCCGCGGTGCTGGTAGTCGGGATGCACCATGATGTCCTGCAGGTAGCAAAATACGCCGTCGTGGAAAAAGCGGCCGAAGCCCGCCAGCTTGCCGCCGTCCCAAACCGAAAAAACGCAGTCGCTGCGGCCAAGCACTTTACGCCACTTTTTCGCCCCGCGCGGACGCCAGCCGACGAGCTTGAACAGTTCGTCAAGCTTGGCGAAAGGAATTTTCTTGCTCCACGAAGTCCTGAGCTTCATTCAAACCACGCTAGGCGGTCGAGGCCCCCAAGGCACGTTCGTAAAGCTTCAGGTCGAAGCCCTCGAGCCTGCGGGCAAGCTCGGCGTGAAGCAAGTTGTCTTCAAGAGTGCCGACGATGCGGTAAGTCCCCCCGGCGGTAATGGCAACGGTGTCTCCGGCAAGCTCAAGCTCCCGCCCCTGGGCGAGCAATATTTTCATGCCGTTTTTTTCCGCGACTTCGCCGATGAAACGAGAGAGCCCCGGCATTTCAGTTGCCTCCTTGCAGCACTTGCTTGCACCCTGCGGGTTCATCAAATTGCATGAAGAGGAAGAGCTTGAGAAAACCAAGCAAAGGAATGCGGGTGATGACGGTGCCCCGCACGTCCTTTGGCTGCACGGGCAAAAGGCCCGCCTCCTGGTCGAGGCCAATGTTGTTGTCGCCCTTGGTCAGCAGGTATTCGTTCGTGCCGTTTGACAGGCGGACGAAAACGCGGTGGACTATGAGGCCGTAAAAGCGCGGCGAGGCGTCGTATACGACCACGTCGCTGTCAGGCCGCTGGATGAACTCAGTGCCGCGGTAAAAGATGCCGTTGGTGCAAAGCGCCTGCACGGGAGAGCCGGAAACGCGGACCGTGCAGGCGTTCTTGTTTACCCTGAGCTCCTGCTGGAGGTCCTCAAGCGAACCGGAGAAAACAAGCAGCGTCGCCTGCGGGGTCTTGCTGCCCTGCACGACTATCATGTCTCCCCGCTCAAGGTTGGGAAGCATGCTACAGCTTGTGACGACGTCAATAGGCGCCTGCGTGCCGAGGAAAAACTGCATTGCAAGCCAAACGCCGAGGGCAAGCAAGAGCGCGATTGCCAGCTCCTTGCCTGTCGAGACGAGTTCGGCCCTGCTCCACTTGGAAGGCAGTATGTCGCGGACGAAAAGGGCGACGAGAAGCAGGAAGCCGACGATTGCAAACAATGAGTTGCGCGTGGCGTAAAAGGCAAGGACGCTTGCGGCAAGCAAGCCGCCGAGAACGTAGGAAAGTTCGATGCCTGCAACGGTAGTTTTCCTTGCCAACCCAACAACCCCCCCCTGCTATAGTTGCATGCAGACAACGCATTTAAGCGCTCTGGCCAAAGGGGGTTAGGTCAGGGGTGGCAAGAGCCGTAATTAATCGAGTTTTTCCGCTTCCTTGAGCGCCTTCTTGCACTCGTCCGCGAGTTCCCCAAGCGCGTCGATCAGTTCCTTCTTCGCGTCATTGGCAGTCACCCGGATGACGGGGGTAGGAATAAGCGGGTGGACAAGCGTGGAGGAAGCTTGTGAAATGCCTTTCTTTGCAAGCAGCTTTTCGACAACCGCGTTGGCAATCCCTTCATCCATGCCTTCGAACTGGACTTCAATCGAGTCCTTTTCCTTCACCAAAAACTTTGTTTCCATCTGGAAATCTACCTCCTGCGATCAAAATTCCGCCTTCCCTCGCCGCGGCCGCCATAGCCTTCGCCCCGGCCGCCTTCCCGCCTGCCGCCGTAATCGCCTTCACGGCCGTAACCGCCGCTTTCTTCACGCCCTTCGCGGCCTGCGCTGCCTTCGGGCGACGGGAGCTTGCGGGGCTCGCGGCTGCCGCACTGGGGGCATGCGAATTCCCTTCCTTGCAAGCGCATCTCTTCGCGGCATACGCTGCAGAAAGCGCGGAGGACCCCGAGTTCGCGGTCCTTTAGGGTAAGGTAAATGCCAAGCGCCTTGACTTCAAGGACGCGGGCGCGAATGACGTCGCCGATGCGAAGGTAGTCGCGAAGGCGCTCGACATAACCATCGTCAAGCTCGCTGATGCGAACAAACGCCATGCGGCTCTCGCTTGAGGGAAGCTCACCGCCCTGGGGCATTGCCTGGAACTCAACTAACGCAATTGATTCGTACAAGTCCTGAACGATGCCGTAGACGGGGTCGCCCGGAGCGAGGGGGCGGGCGATTTTTCGCGCGTCAACCCAGA
Source organism: Microcaldota archaeon (assembly GCA_964585235.1). Lineage (GTDB taxonomy): Archaea > Micrarchaeota > Micrarchaeia > Norongarragalinales > UBA97 > JAGVFW01. The sequence continues at coordinate 6,133 of CAZPDD010000070.1, forward strand.
GCTTGTGCTCAAGCGCATCCGTCTTGCCCTCGCCGGCGGCTATTGCAATAATCTTGCCGTCCTCCTCTACGGTGCCGGGACCTGCAACGAATTCCTCGCTTACGCCCAGCACTTCGCCGGGGAGTGTCAAAGCCATCCAAAACCACTGTTCCAACTAAAGACAGAAAAAGCTGAAAACTTTAAGTAATTAAGGCAAAAACACGGTTAAAAACCCTTTTATTGCGGTTGGGCGCAGAAGGTAGTGCGTATGGTTCTCGAGTCGCTGGTTACGCCGCAGGACGCGCAGAACAGCCCTTGGAAAATAGTGCTGCTTGCGGTTGTTTTTGCAAGCGTCGCAACCTACGCCGCCCTGGTTTCAGACACCCAGAACAAGGGTCTCATCGTCGTCGCCCTTGCAAGCCTGGCTGCAATTCCTTTTGTTTACAACTTGTTCAACTACGACGAGAGCTGGTACGAGGGCTCCACTTTCCTCGGAAGCACCACCCTTGCGAGGCACTTTCCAGTCATCGTCGTGATGTCCGCGCTGTTCGTGGGCCTTATCGCCGGTTTCACGGGCTGG
>CAZPDD010000071.1:0-6662 GCA_964585235.1 Microcaldota archaeon
ATCGCCTCGTGGGCGTCGCCCTGGCTGCTTGCGCCGTCGCCGAAGAAAGTGACCGCGAGGTTCTTTGTTTTCTTAAGCTTGAGCGCGTAGGCTGCCCCCGGTGCGTGGGAAATCTGGCTGCCAACTGGGATGCTCAGGGGAAAGTCGTTCGTCTTGCCTGGAATTGCCATTCCGTCCTCGTGGCCCTTGAGGTAAGTGTAAAGGGAGTGCATGGATGCGCCGCGCGCGATGTAAAAGGCGCTTTCGCGGTAGCTTGGAAACGCCCAGTCGGCGGGCTCTAGCGCAAGGGCGGTTGCCACCTGGATTGCCTCGTGGCCCTCACAGGGGGTGTAGGTGAACATGCGGCCCTGGCGCTGGAGCGAAACGGCCTTGCGGTCAAAAGCGCGGGCAAGCACCATCAGGCCATACATGCGCGAAAGCTCGTCGTTTGAAAGCGAAGGCTCGAGCGAAGCATCGGCATTCCCTTCAGGGTCAAGCACTGATATGCGCTTCACGTGGCCGGTGAAGGCGATTGTTTCGGGCATTTAATACACTCACTACCTCTGGAAACTATGCGTAATCAACAACTTAACGCACCACGCTTTTTTATAACGCTTGCGATGAAGAACTCGCCTGCCTTGTAGGAACTGCGCACGAACGGGCCGGCGGCGCAGTAAAGAAATCCTGCGTCGAGGGCGGATTGCTCAAGCGACTTGAACTTCACGGGCGAAACCCATTCGACAACCGGCAGGTGCCTCGCGCTTGGCCGCATGTACTGGCCGAGTGTGAGAAAATCGCAGCCAATCGCGCGCAAGTCTGCGAAGGCCTTTTCGACCATCTCCTCGCTTTCCCCCAGGCCGAGCATGAGGGCTGACTTGGTGTAAATGCCCGGGTCCGCCTGCTTCACCATTTTCAACACGGACAAGGACTGCTGGTAGTTGGCGCGCGGGTCGCGCACGAATTTTTGCAAATCCTCTGTTGTCTCCAAATTGTGCGCAATGACGTGAGGCTTGGCGGCGCAAATCGTCTCGACGGCCTGCCGGTCGCCGCGAAAGTCGGGAATGAGCACTTCGACAAGCACTTCGGGCACCTGCGCGCGAAGCTCCCTTATGCACTCGGCAAAGTGGCCCGCGCCCTGGTCGGGCAGGTCGTCGCGGTCGACGCTCGTGATGACGACGTATTTCAAGCCCCATTTTTTGACGGCTTGGGCGAGCTTGGCCGGCTCGCCGGGGTCAAGCGCCTCGCCCTTCGGCCCGTGGTTGACTGCGCAAAAGCGGCAGCCGCGCGTGCAAGTGTTTCCAAGCACCATGAAAGTCGCGGTTCCGCCGCTCCAGCACTCGGAGAGGTTGGGGCAGTGCGCGCTTTCGCAAACTGTGTGCAATCCGAGTTCCTTCACCGTTGCCTTGACTCCGACGAAGGCGTCGCCCTTTGGGGGGCGTATGCGCAGCCACTCTGGCTTTGCCGGGTCGGCAACGTCGGTGAAGCGGAAGCTCGCGTAGTGGCCGGGGACGGCGCTGAGAGTCTCCTTTGGCGGGGCATCGGCTGCTAAAGGCTCTTGAAATTGCGGTTTAGGCACCACTACAATTTCCGCCAACTGCGCTGCTTGAGAACTAGCCACCTCACCTGCTTGCGTCGGAGGTGCTTGCTCAAGTCTAAGGGGAATCATCGACAATATATTCCCCCGCAAGCGAATAAAAACAACCCCGCAACCCCGCCAGCCAACGGCGGGTGTCGAATCGGCGCTTCTCGCGGGGGTTTTATTCCTTGGGGCGCCAATAGCTCTTTCGTGATCAATTTTTCGCTGTCCGAGGAAGTTGAGGCCAAGTTCCCCGGCCTTACGGTGGCGGTTGTCGAAGGAGTGTGCGAAGAAAACAAGCTTTTTGACGAGACTGCTTTCCTTGAGGAAAAAAATGCTGCGAAGCAGGCGGCCAGAAGCGGAGTAGCGCTCGCAGACCATCCGCACGTGCAGGCGTGGAGAAAAGTTTTCCGCAGTTTTGGCGCAGACCCGACGAAAACCCGTTCGTCGGGAGAAGCGCTTTTGCGGCGCGTGCAGCGCGGTGGGGAACTTCCGCGCATCAACGCGATTGTGGACATCTACAACGTCATTTCTTTAAGGCACGTCTTGCCGGTCGGCGGGCAGGACGCGGAGAAAATCGCGGGCGGCGTCAAGTTGAGGTTTGCGGGGAAGAACGAAAATTTCGTCCCGCTTGGCGCGAACGAGCCGCATGAGGTTGACGAAGGGGAAGTCGTTTACGCCGACGACGCGCAGGTGCTATGCAGCAAGTGGAACTACCGCGACTGCGAGCCGGCGAAAATCAGCGAGACGACCAAGAAATTCGTGCTTTTCGTGGACGGCGCTCCGGGAGTCGATAGAAAAACGGTGGAAAAGGCGGCCGAAGAGCTTACGGCGATGCTCAACAAATTAGTCGTTGGTTGCGCGGCAAAGACGGACCGGCTGGTCGGAGTTGACTAGTGCTCAATAAACCGGCCTGACGGTCCGAGGAAAAGCTCGTTGGCGTCGACTGAATTTTAATTCAAAAGGATTATAAGCCGAATTCGGAAAATAATTGCGTGACAAAGATTAGGCCTCGGCCAAAAATTAGCTTGTTGCAAAGCAAGTTCCGTCCGGAAATAACTGAAGTTTGGCGCGATGGAAGAAGGCTTGGAATATTCTGCTTCTCGCAGTTTCCCAGTGAAAAAAAGCTCAGAACTACCCACGGCATTAATGGCGAAATAATCCACTACGCGCCTCGCGCCAAATTAGACCCTGCCTTGCATGAAATCCTCGATGAACTCAAAACAAGGCACCCGAATCTGCGCGACAACGGCCTTCGCGTTTTGGAACGCGCCGGTGGCATGCGCTTTGTTGTAAGGAATGGTAAGATAATCGGGCAGCACGTTTACACCCAGTTGCCGGATGAAACGCTGGAATTTGTCAGGACGCCAGCGGGAATGCGACACTTCTATCGCTACGCGAAAAAACAATAGCCGATTCAGCAGTCGTGTTTTTTAGTCTTTGGCGCACAAATTCTTTCGGGCTTCATATGGAAAACGTTTACGATGTAATCATTGTCGGCGCAGGCTGCGCTGGCTTTTCAGCCGCGATGTACTGCGGCCGCTTCGAGCTGAAGACCCTCGTTGTTGGCGAGGTTCCCGGAGGGACCATCATCTTGACTGACGTTGTCGAAAACTACCCCGGCTTCAAGAAGCTCACCGGCCAGGAGCTTGCCGACAAGCTGATGGAGCACGCGCTCGAGTATAAGAGCGTGTCGATGGAGAACGACAAGGTGCAATCGGTCGAACGGGAGGGCGAAAAAGGCGATTTTGTCGTGAAAACTGCGATGGGGGAAAAAACCTTCCGCGCGAAGACCGTGATTTTCGCAACCGGCACGGAGTGGAAGAAGCTCGGCGTGCCGGGCGAGAAGGAATTCACCAATCGTGGCGTGCATTACTGTGCCCTTTGTGACGGGCCCATTTATAAAAATAGAATATTGGCAGTCGTCGGCGGCGGCGACAGCTCCGCGACGGCGGTGCTTTCGCTCACCCAATGGGCGTCAAAGGTGTACGTCATCTACCGCGGGGAGAAAATCCGGCCTGAGCCCATCAACTACGAGCGCGTGATGGCGAACAACAAGATTGAGATAATCAACAGGACTAACGTGGTCGAAATAAGGGGCGAGAAGTTCGTCAATAAAGTCGTGCTTGACAAGCCTTACAACGGAAGCAACGAGCTTGCAGTCAATGCGGTGTTCGTGGAAATCGGCCACCTGCCGCTCTCGCAGCTTGCAACCCCCCTAGGCGTGAAGCTCAACTCCAAGGGCGAAATCCCGATTGACCGCGACGCGCGAACCAACGTGCCAGGCGTCTACGCCGCCGGCGACGTGGTTGACACGACTTTCAAACAAGCGATTACGGGAGCGGCGGAAGGAGTGCTGGCGGCTTACAGCGCAAACGAATACATCAAGAACGAGTACGGGAAAAAATAGATAAAGTCACGCAAAACTTTGCCCACAGCCGCAGGAAGTTTTCGCATTCGGGTTCTGCATCACGAAGCCAGCTCCCTGAAGCGCCTCGCGGTAGTCAATCGTGGTTCCCTTTATCGAGTCTTCCAGCTCCTTGGAGAAAAAGAGCTTGAGGCCGTGGGCTTCCACGATGACGTCGGTGCCCTCGTCGGGCGACTGCTCGAAATCCATCTGGTAGCTGTGGCCCGCGCACCCGCCGGGTTCCACGCTCACGCGCAACCCCCAGCCTGCCTTGCCTTCGGACTCGGCGATTTTCTTCACCTGCACGGCAGCTCCTTCAGTAAGCCAGATGGCCGCGCCGCTTCCGCCTTGCGCAGCCTTTTGGCCAGCCCACTGCGCAACCTTGGAGTTGGCTTCCGCAATCATTTTCTCAAAGGACTCGCGTGGCATGCCATGACCTAGCGAGCCCTGTTCGAGCGTCTCGTAAGGAGAGACGTAGCAGCCAACACAGTGCAGGCCGTATTTGAGAAAGACTGTTGCGGCCTGCGGGTATTTCGCAACTACTTCGCCAATCAGCATGTCGGCCTTGATTTCTTCCATGAACAAGATAGGGGAGCCGAATGCTTAAATCGCTATTCTTCGGCCACTCCGTTGCCTGCTGGCTCGTGGCCGACCAAGTCAGTCATTATGCGTTTTAAAATCTCTTCCCTGCCTACGAGCTCGACTTCGGCACTTTTCAAGTGCTCTTGAAATTGCAGTAACAGCGAAATTCCGTGGAAGCTCTTCGGGAAAAGCCCAACAAGCAGGGGATTGTAAGTTCCTTTCGAAACAAAATCTTTCGCACCCACTAATTCCACCTTGAGGTGGCGGCCTAGCCCGAGTTCCTTGATGGCAACCCCAAGGTAAGCAGCTGCCTTGTCACTGTTAAGCATCTGGGTTGAAATCGAAGCTATGCTGGATTCTGCACCAGCCCGCCGGGTCAGCTTGTTGTGATTTCGCAAGGTTGCCTGAAATTCATCCCGCAGCTGTTTGCCACGCTCGCCCGTTGGCTTTTGGCAGTACATGAAAACAACAGGCCTGCCCTTTTGCCAAAGCGGGTTTGCCGATGCCCGGTTGCGAATGGTCCTCGAATTGTAAAATAGCAGCCCGAAATTTTGTTTCAGGTGCCCAACCTGTTCTTTCACGTAATCATTCCCCTTCCAGCAACGTATTTATTGCCCCCGAACTTAAGGCTTTTGCTATGAAAGTATTCTTGGCTACTGACCACGCCGGCTTTGCGCTAAAAGAGAGCGTCAAGAAGTTCCTGCTTGCCCGCGGGGACGAAGTCCGCGACTGCGGCACTTTCTCAAGCGAGCCATGCGACTATCCGGACTTCGTCATCCCCGCTTGCGAGAAAGTGGCGGCAACCAAGGCAGCGAGGGGCATTGTCTTTGGGGGAAGCGGGATTGGCGAGTGCATCGCCGCGAACAAGGTAAGGGGAGTCAGGGCGGCGCTTGCCTACGATGCGTTTACTGCGAGGGTGACGCGGGAGCACAACGACTCGAACGTACTTTGCCTCGGGGGCAGGACGGCGACGAAGGACGCACGCGTGTGGAAGAAGATAATTGGCATTTGGCTTTCCACTCCCTTCAGCAACGAGGCGCGCCATGTGCGGCGGCTTGCGAAGATAAGCGCATTCGAGAGGCGGGGAAGATGAGTAAACTAAAGGTGCTGTTCATCGGCTCGACAACTGCTGATGTCATCGCCGAGCTTGCAAACCCGCGCAAGATTGACATCGAGGCTGGCGACGGGGGCGTGTCGAAGTACGTGGCAATCTCCTTTGCCTCCAAGACCGAGCTTGACAGCCTGCAGGTGAGGCCGGGCGGAAGCGCCGCGAATTCAGCAGTTGCTGCAAGGGCGCTTGGGTGCATGAGCACTCTTGTGAGCGCAGTCGGGGGGGACCTGTTCGGCAAGCACATGCTCGCCAACCTCAAGCGCCACGGGGTCGACGTGGCCGGCGTGCGTGTGTTCAACCGCGAAAAAACAAGCTTGAGCATCGTGCTATTGACGGGCGGGGAGAAGTCCGTCCTCTCCTACAGGGGCGCGTTCGCAAAACTCGGCCCCGGCGATTTGGGCTCGGAAGCGGTAAAACAGTGCGACGTGCTGGTTGCAACCTCGCTTTCATCCAAGGCGAACTTCCTGCTGTTCAAAAAGGCAGTCAGGCTGGCGCACGCTTACCGCAAGAAAATCGTCTTCGCCCCGAGCATGACGATGCTGCACGCCCGTGAACAGGAGTTCCGGCGGCTGCACGGGCATTTCGACCTCTGCATCTGCAACGAGGAGGAGGCGTGCTTCCTTACCGGCAGGAAGAACGCCAGGGCCGCAATAAGGTCGCTGCCGGGAAGGGTCCGGGTTGTCACGTGCGCTGGGGAAGGCGCACTCGCCTATGCCAATGGGGAATTGCTGCAAATAGGTTCTCCCAACGTCAAGGTGGTTGACACTACGGGGGCGGGCGATGCGTTCACGGGCGCTTTTGTCGCAAAGTACTACTCCGGCAGCGATTTGCGCGACTACGAGATGTACGCCATGCCGCGCCTGGACGACTTCGATCGCTACTCCCGCGATCGCGATCAGCGCGTGGACCGTTCCGCGTCGCGCCGCTACGTCAACGACGACGTCGCCGGCTACGCCGACCTGGACGATTACGGCAGCTGGCGCCAGGTGGGCGGCTACGGCAACACG
>CAZPDD010000072.1:0-6451 GCA_964585235.1 Microcaldota archaeon
TAGGATGACCGCCCAGAGGGTGATTTTCTCCTCGCCAGTGAGTTCCTTTGCCTGTGAAACCTTAGCTTCCATTTTACTTCTTCTCTGTCTATTTCACGTGTTTTCTCAGGTCCTTGATTTGAATCATGTCGCCGAGCGTGACTGCCTTGCTTGCGCCTTGGCCGGAAGAGCTGGTTTTTTGCTTTTTAACTGCGGCCTCTTGGCCGGTTCCTTCCTTCAACAGCTTGATGCCAAGCACGGACTCAAGCTTCCTCGCCGTCCTCTCGTCCGGCACGCGCTTGCCCGACTCTATCTGCTTGATGTAGTCAGCGTTGACTGATAACTTTTTCGCAAATTCCGCCAGCTCCTCGCCGCTTTTGCCCACAAGCGCCCTGCGCAGGATTTCGGCGTAGTTCTCGACTACGTCGATTTGCTTTTCCGCAACTGCAGGCAATTGCTGCGCGGGCCTTTCGCGCACCTCGCGGCCGTAGCCCACGCAGTTGCGGCAGACGTCGAGAAGCGCGCCTTCGACAAAAGCCCGCGTCGCCGCTGGCTTTCCGCAAATGCTGCAGTCAGTCAATCAAAGCCCCGTGAGGAATTACTCGTGCAAGTTTTATTTAAGTATGGGTTAAATACGCTCAGGTGTTTTCTTGGGAGTAGACCTAGGCGGCATACTTGAACGGCATCCCGTCGGCTTTGAAGAGCTACGGGGGAAGCGCATTGCGGTTGATGCCTTCAACACGCTCTACCAGTTCCTCACCATCATCCGCCAGCCGGATGGAACGCCGTTGATGGACTCTCGCGGCCGCATCACTTCCCACCTTAGCGGCTTGTTCTACCGCACTTGCAGCATGCTTGAGCGGGGAGTGCGGCCAATCTACGTTTTTGACGGCGAGCCTTCGCCGCTGAAGGCAAGGACAATTGCCGAGCGTTCCGAGCGCAAGCTCGAGGCGGAAGAGGCGATGAAAAAGGCGCGCGAGGAAGGCCGCACGCAGGAGGCTGCCATGCTTTCCCAGCGCACCGCTCGGCTCACGAAGGAAATGGTTGTTGAAAGCAAGCAGCTACTCTCCTCAATGGGCGTGCCGTGGGTCCAGGCGCCTAGCGAAGGCGAGGCGCAGTGCGCCGTCATGTGCGCCCAGGGCCTCGTGAATGCGGCCGGCTCGCAGGATTACGACTCGCTTCTCTTTGGCGCGCCCCTCTTGCTTCGCAACCTGACAATAGCCGGAAAGCGGAAGGTCCCGCGCCGCGAGATTTACGTCGACGTGCTCCCCGAGCAAATCCTCCTTCAGGAGAACTTGAGCCGCCTGGGCATCAGCCGCGAGAAGCTCGTCTGGATTGGCCTGCTTGCGGGGACCGACTTCAACAAGGGAGTCTACGGCATTGGCCCGAAAAAGGCGCTCAAGCTGGTTCTCGAGCATTCGGACTTTGCCTCAATTGTAGAAAAGCTAGGCGACAAGGCAACTGGCTTCGAGTGGGAGCAGGTGCAGGACATTTTCCTCAAGCCACCCGCAAAGGAATTGGCTGAAAAGGACTTGAGCTACGGGGAGTTGCAGCGGCCTGCAGTTGTAGAGTTCATGGCGGACGAGCGCGGCTTTTCGCGCGAGCGAGTTGAAACCGCGTTGGGAAAAGCGTTTAACGAGCCGGTTGACAGTGCGCAGGCCTCGCTCAAGAAATGGTTTTAGCCCCGCCCGGCCAACAGCGAGGCTGAAAGAAGCGACAACGCGGTTGAGCTGATGAACGAAACCGCCGTGGGAAATACTATTAGCCCGGCTATTGTCTTTAACCAAGAAAACGAATGCGCCGTCTTGAAAGCCATTAGTTGCAACCCAACCATTGCGTAAAGGGCAAGCAGTCCCGCCGCTGCAAGCAAGGCAATTCCGCCGCCTGTAGTGCCTGAAACGAAAAAATAACCCCCCGCTGCCGCAAGGGGCAGTATCAGAATCAAGAGGAAGGCGTTGGCGGCCCAGGCGAGCGAGTTGAGGTAAAGCTGCTGCTTGAACGAACCGCTTCCTTTCAAAAGCTTCGCGCCGGCAAAAGGAATGAGGTTTGAGAAAACCCCGAGCACTAGCCACGAAAACGCGATGACAAGCGCCGCCCCGGCGAGCAGGACCGTCCCGCCTGCGAGCGCGGCAGCGAGCATTCCCGCAACCTCAATTCCGGAACTGCCTAAAGCAGCCGCTAAGGCAGACGGGAGTTGGCTTGCAAACAAGGCAAATGCTGCAGTAATCAACGCCCCGACAATCAGGGGCGGGAGGAAAAAGCCCGCCAGCGCCCACTTGTAACTCGCGTGGTAGCGGCCGCGCCTGAAAGTCTCGCTGGGCCTTACGATGCACTCAAACCACGCCTTGACTGGTGCAAAGCCTTTCTGCGACTCGTCGTCGTCAAGCGCTTGTGAAATAGTCATTGGCTTGGCAATTTCCTCCCCGCCTGCCGCGTTTTGGCCTTGGTAGTGCGAGCTTGGCCAAGAGCTGGTGAGTTCCTGCGCCATTCCCGCCGGAGTCGTGCGCGCAGACTCGTACATCCGCGGCCGCCGTTGTTGCTCCTGCGCCGTCGGGGTTTCCACTATTGGGGGCGCGATTGTTTCCTCCGGCACCTCCTTTAGAGCCGGGGTTTGCTTTGGCTGCGAAAACTGTTTTTCACCCAATTTGCCTGCAAGCGAAATGGCATCTGCAATGTCCTCGCGCGTCCAGCCAGCGTCAACAAGCCTGTCGCGCACCTCGTCGTCGGAATAGCCTGCTGCGCGGGCACCGCGGACGTAATCAACCAGCTGCTGGTAGACCATTTCAGATCCCGTGAATGGCGTAGTAGGCGAAGGCGGCAAGAAGAACGAAGTGGATGGCCTTGGCCGCCACCATGAACGCGCTGTACCTTTTCAAGTCCATCCTGCTCATGCCCGCAATGAATGTGAGGGGGTCGAACACGGCTGTGAAGGGAATCGCGCCAAGGGCAAGGATTGCGAGGCCGCCCCATTCGTCAAACCAGCTTTTCGCATCCCGAAGCGCCTTCTTTCCCACGTACTTCTCGGCCGTCTTTTTGCCAATGAAAAAGGCGCTGAAGTAATTGATGTATCCCCCGATTACCGAGGCGACAATTGCCACCAGGGTCAGGGCGGGCAGGTCCTTGAACACCTGCAGGACTGCGAGGAAAAAGGCGTCTGTGCTGAAAGGCACTAGCGTGCTTCCAAGCAGGATGACGACGAAAACACCTGCAAGCCCGTAGCCGTTGGCGGCAACGCGAATCTGCTCAACCACGTTGGGAAACGCAGTTGAAAAAACCCTGGACAGCAGGAGCACGGCAATCACGCCTGCCAAGGCGTAAGCCGCCGATTTGGCGAGCGTCGCCTGCTTCGCATTCAACCGCATGGGTGGTATTACTGCCGCCGAGTTTTTAAACTAGAAGACGGTCGCCTTGCGGGCAAGCAACAGCTTCATTATCTCGCCCTGCCCGATTTTCTCAAGCCACTCGTCCGTCAGGCTTCGCACGTCCCGCGCCAGGTGGTCGACCCCGCCGTCGACGGTTGTGAGCTTGATGCCCGCAACTTTCGGAAGGTCAATAGGCTTTCCAATTTCACTGAGCAAGTAGACCTCGCAGTCGCGCACGTCGGGAAATTTTTTCGCAATGTCCTCGGCAATCTGGAAGGCAGCGACGTTGTAGATTTTTCCAACGTGGGTTACGGGATTCTTGCCCGCAGCTGCCTCGAGGCTCATCGGCCTGTCTGGCGTGATGAGGCCGTTCACGCGGTTGCCCCTTCCTACCTCGCCGTCGTCGCCGTTCTCGGCGCTAAGGCCCGTCGCGGTAATGTAGACGCTCGGCTTCTCCAAGTCATCAAGAGTGTTCAAGTGAACTTCAATCTCGTGCCCTCCTTCAAACTGTTTGGTTATGCGGTTTGCCTCGTCAAGAACCTTATTTCTCGCTTCCTTGTAAGCCTCAATGCCGCTCAGTTCCTTGGCGACGAAGGCGCACGCCACGGTAAGGCGGATTTTGTTGCCGTCGCGCAATCCCATGACCTTGATGTCCTCGCCGCAGGAAGGGACGTGTGTCTTGAAGTCGTGCGAGTTCAGCCGGCGCTCGATTGCCAAGACGGCTTTCTCAAGCGTGCTCATCGGCGCAAAGCCGACCCCGAAGCTCGTGTCGTTGCTGCTTTTTTTGCTCTTGCGATCAAAGCCGTCAACCAAGTCTGCGCTTCCCTTTCCAATGCGCGAGTCGATGACGCAGTCGTCCTCAATGTCAAGATAGCGGGTCGTTTTTTTCAAGTAGTCGCGGCAGGCCTTGATGCAGATGCCCGGCACGTCAAAGCTCTTCTCGCGGGTTTTCGCAATCGCCCTGCCAGCGAGGCAAAAGTAAATTGGCTTTGTCAGCTTGCCGCCGCCAAAGTCTACGTCGGCCTCGCCGGCTGCGATGAGCATCTTGTCGACGTTGTGGTGAAGCACCTGCCCCGTCTCGCGCAGGTACTCCTGTGAAAGCGCGAGGCTCATTTCCTCGGCAATGCCGTCGCACAGCGAGTCGGGATGCCCCAGGCCCTTGCGCTCTACTATCTCGACTTTTGAAGGCTGGCGCCTCAAAAGCTCTACTTCGATGTTCCGTTCTTCCTTCATGCAAATCAACCTCGTTTCAGTCAGGGCGGTTTTTTTTGTTGAAAAAATGAGTGTGCCCTTGACGTCAGCGAGTTACCTGTTGAAGGAACCCGATTTCCTTTGGCGCTTAATGCTTTTTAACTCTTTTTAGTGGGCCCGGAGGGATTCGAACCCTCGAACCTTTCGATTATCAGTCGAACGCTCTGACCAGGCTGAGCTACGAGCCCATAAATAAAAGAGAAATAAAAAACAAAGTATAAATAGTAAGGTGCGAGAAGATATAAAAAGGCCAAAAGTATGGGGTAATTGAAATGGAAGTAGTTTATCAAGATAAAATATCTTTTCCAATTCAATTTATTTTGATGATGTTTATTTTTCTAATTTCTGCAATTGTTTATTCCCCGACTTACGTCGTCCCACATAATAACGCTACAAATGTACTGCTCGGAATAATCCTCATAGGTTTCCTTTTCTATTTTACTTTTCATTTAATAAAAGTAAGTAAATTTCCCTTAACTATCTGCGAAGATGGACTAATTTTGAGTAAGGCAGACAAACGTGGAGATTGGACACTTGAGGCTAGAAAGATAACTTGGAATGATCTAAAATCTGTCGAGATCTTTTCCTTCTTCAGGTCGTCGTCGCAAACAAAATTGACGCTAAATAATGGCGATATTTATTGGCGCAGTCTTGGCAATCCTAATGCATTTGCAACTTCCGCATTACCCTTTATACAAAAATTTCGCATCAAAGGTAACATTCAAAATTATTCTAGATAGATAATGAAAAAAAGCGGAAAGGAAGGAAAACGAAAACTTGCGCGCTTCACGCGAAATCCGCGCGCACCACGCGCCTTTTCAGGGGCGCGTCAAATCAAAAATTATTTCTTCTTTTTCTTCTTTGCCATTTTTTCCCCTCCGTTTTCCCAATTCCCCTTGGGTGTTTTTCATAAATCATTCAACCGTCACTTATAAATGTTTCGCACGGCACAATTAATTGCGCAAGGGAAAAGAAAAACGCGCGCAGAGTGAACTGATTTTCTTTGCTCCGATCGTCTAGTCCGGTCAAGGACGCAGGACTCTCAATCCTGTAACCCGGGTTCAAATCCCGGCCGGAGCACTGAACCTTTTCTGCGCTCCTCGAAGCGCTCGCTTGCAAGCTAGTGTTCTGCGGTGCTTGAAAAGCTCGGTGACAAACGCTTCGGCGTTTGTTCCGCACGGCAAACCGCAGTTTGCTTGTGTCGCCAAAAGTTGTGCCGCCAAGCTATACCTTCGCCCTGAGCCTGAAGCTCTGCTTGCGGCCGGAGCGCTTTTATACGAGGTCGGGCTAGTTTTCGCATGTCGAATGTAAGGCGAAAAGCCGTTGCAGGGGCCATCATTGCAACTGCCTCGGCGGATGCCTCTTTTCAGCAAGGTCGCAACTCAATTCAGCGCAGGAGCTCGGAAATCAGGCGGTTGGAAGACGGGCTTCGCTTGTGGAAAAGGAAGGCGGCAAAGTTTGAGCAAGACCACGTTTTAGGCATTCTTCCCGAAGTTGACCGGGCCGTCAAAATTGCGAGGGAAGATGCGGTAAGGCACATGTATTCACATCCCGTCAACACGGCGATAATAGATCCGGAAAACATCCACGTCATCTACGCGCCGCTTGAAGGCAGGATAAGCCTGGAATACGTTCCGGGAACCATAATCCGCGCTGAAACACTCAGTGCAGTAAATGCTTTCCTAAAGAAACGAAGCAGCGAGATAACGAGGCACTATGGCCCAAGTATAAAATCAAGTTACGAGTCGGCGAAAGCGTCGTCAGAAAAACTTGGCGGCCAAGTCCGGTTTTACGAGAGCCAGATTGCGAACGCAAGGCGCGGTTTCTACCCGGGGGTCGCAAGGGAAGCCGGACCCGCC
>CAZPDD010000073.1:0-6440 GCA_964585235.1 Microcaldota archaeon
GTGCGGCGAGAGTACGCTCTTGTCGCTGAAAACCCCTTTGCCTGCAAGCAACTCGTCGAAACTAGGCACTGCCCCACAACTCCCCGTTCGTAATTACTGCCGTCAGAGTGAATAAATTAATGTTCGCAAACAAAGGTTTTATAAGCTCGCACCAGCGAAAACAGATGCGTAGAGCACTATTAAGCGGAGGGAAAGCACATGGGAATTTTCCAAGGCCTGGGAAAGGCGCTGGGCGTCACAAAAGAACTTAACGTAGACGAGTTTATGACCGCAGCCGAAGCCGAGCAGGTTGACGTCATGCACGTTGACGCGGACTCTTACGTCAAGCCAATCACCCTTCAAAGCGACTCCGACCTCAAGCTTGTGGAGGAGGAGCTTAGCCGCAAGAACATCGTCCTGCTCAACATAAGCGCCTACGCGCGCAACCCCGCCAAGCTCAAGACCGCAGTCGCTGCCCTGCGCCAGTTCACCGGAACCAACGGCGGCGACATCGCACGCATCGACGAGGACAAGATACTCTTAACTCCCTCGAAAGTCAAAATCGTGAAGAAGCTCAAGCAACGCTGATCACCACTGCGTATGGAGCCTGTTTTTTACCCGTTTAGTGCGAACTTTTTTGCCAGTAAAAGAAGCATTAAAAACAGCCCCTGCGCAACTAAATGCGGGCTTGCTGATGATTCTTGACTCGCCGACTTTCGAGCTTGTGCTGACGCCCGAAGCCGCGCTCTCAATAGTACAGAAGGAAATCCAGCGCAGGCATTGGCAAAAGTTCGAAGTCGAGGACATCCGCCTCGTGTACACGCCTTTTTACGTATTCAGCTTCGACGTAGCGGCCGAGGGACAGGCGCCAAGCGGCAAGGCGGCGGTGAATGCAAACACGGGCGAAGTCGACGAGTTCGTCCCCACTCTTTTGGAGCGTCCGCTCAAGAAAATGCGGGAGACCGACGCAAAAAGCCCCAAGGCCGAAGTTGAGGCAACTAATGTTTCCCGCAAGGAAATCGAGTCGGTCGCGCCCGCGAAAGTCGCTTCCGCAATTGGCGTGAAAAAAGACGCCGTAAGCGTCAGCGCAATTGCAAAGTACTACCTGCCGTTCTTCCGCGTGTGGGTCACCGTCCCGCCGGAGACGGGCGAGAGCTACAAGATTAACGTCGACGCCTTGCTTGGCGCGCCTTTGGGCATTGACGCAATTGCCGGCAAGCAACCCGGGTGGGAAGAGGAGGGAGAGCAGACGCTTGACCGGCTGAAAACCCCCAAGGGCTGGATAGAACTCGCGAACGAAACTGTCTCGACGCTTTCCCACGGCGGACCCGGAGGTTTTTTGAGCACGCCAACCGGCAGGTGGGCGGCGCTTTTAGTCCTAATCGTCATCCTCGCGTTTTTCGTCTTCAGGCAAGGCGGCGTTGGAATACAGTGCGCCGCCGCCCAGGAGTTCCTCGACGGCAAGCAATACTACGTGTTCGGCGAGCAGTACCTCAAGCCAAGCCGCACTTTGAACGGCGGGTTCTTCGTTTCCGGCACTTGCTCGTTTGCGAACAACGGCAAGGAGGACGCGACTTCGTGCGCGCGAGTATCGCTAAAGGAAAACGGCGTTCCCGTCGCGCCCATCAACACGAGCTGCGCGGTCAACGTGCCGCCCGGCGGCATTTCCGAAAAAGTATTCCAGCTCGAGTGGAGCGGCAGCTCGCAGGCGAAATACTCGCTTGACTTTGAGAAAGTGGTCTGAATTATTGATAAGTGAAAATGATGGGAAAAACAGGCAAAAAGAAAACTCGTGCGGGAAAATTGCCTGGACAAAAAAATAAGAGTAAACTGCTAAGACCTGACCCTGGCCGAAGAAGAATAATCAAAACACTCGCCGTACTCGGCCTAGGAACGGCAGCTGCAGGCGGGGCATACTGGCACTATCAAAACAACCGAGGGCCGTCGCTGCCAAAAATCAAGCTGCACTTCGTGTTTTCACAGCACGAGACCGCCAGAGACGCGGAGTACCTTTTTGAAGTTTGCAGAAAAAATGGTGCTAAGGCACTATTCGAAGAAAATGCTTTCGCTTCGGACAGAGATGCTCACCAATTTGACAATGGAAGGCGATACAATTATCTAAAAGCCAAGAACCTGAATTTTGGTAAACTCGAAGATTTTCTGAATGAAATTCTTGAAGCCCAGAGAAAAAATAGCAGCGGAAATCAATTTGCGAAACGGTTGGAGCTTATGCTCGTGGCTAATAAAATCCCGAACATATGCCTAGAATCCCTCAATCCAGAATTGTCCCGAGACGGGGAAAAAATTTCGGAGCTAGAGGACGAACACTTTAACAACGCGATTGACTGCTTCAAAACCGGAAATTTCAGGAAAGCTCTCGAAAATATGCGAAGAAACAGGGAATTACGTTTCCAAGGGGATAACATACGGGAGGCAGCAATCATCAAAGATATTAACGAAGGAAATATTGTCAAGCGACTTCTTGAGCAATATCCTGAATTAAGAGGGGAAAAAGAAATACCCATAGCAATTCAGTTGGGCGGAAGACACGCCCACATCGTCGATTACATAAATCAGCCGGCTTATTCCCATCACCAACACTTCCCATTTTCCACTGAATTCCTATTTAATTCAAGCACGCTACCCGAACAAAAAAAAGACCACCAAGCAAGAAAACTTGATGAAAGTACTTTGGCAAAAATAATTTTCAGTGAATTTTTGGCAAAAAAAATCGGATCTAAAATAAGCGGACACCACTTGACTATACCTTATGCGCAAGTGCTGGCAAGCCAGTTTTCAACCGAAGAAATCAGGAGATTTTCGGAAAAAGGGGCAACTGACGCAGCGCTACATCAAATGCTCAAAACAAAACATCCTGCAGGCGTAAACGCTTCACCCGAGCAAATTACTGCCTACGTTTCAAACTACCTGAAAAAACTTGGCATCAAAGCCGAACTCGGCAGTTAAGTCGTCTTCTTCGCAACTTTCTTCAACGGCCCGATTGCCGCGAGCAGTGACTGCGTCTCGTCGCGCGAGGGCCTCGCGCGCTCCAAGACGTTCTTGAAGGCAACGGAGACCTTGCGCGGGTTTTGCACGCCCGGCATTGATTCCACGAGCTCGGTGAAGAACTTTTCAAGGTTTTCGCGGTCCTTGCGCGGCGCTGCCTTCCACCGCCTTTCCATCTTCTTTTCATACGCACTCTCACCGCCGCAAAGGCCTGCAGTGAAAAACTCGTAAAGCACGACCGCAACCGCGTGGCTTAGGTTGAGAACGGGGTGGTCCTTGCTGGCTGGGACGTGGGCTATTGCGTCGCACTTGAAAAGCTCGGCCTCCGAGAGGCCGCGGGACTCGCCGCCAAAGACAACGGCGATGCGTTCGCCAGTTTTTAGCTTTTGTACGAGCTTGCGCACCGGAAGGAGGTTCTTCAAGTTGGCGGCGAAACGCTCGGAAACGCCCGTAGTGCCAACCACGAAGTCAACTCCCTTCAGCGCGGCGTCAAGCGTCTTGACGGTGCGGGCGTTTTGCAGCACTTCCTGCGAGTGCTTGGCGAACTTGAGCGCCTCAAACCCAAGGTGCTTGGAATGCGGCCGGACGAGCCAAAGCTCGGTGCAGCCGAAGTTTTTCATCGCCCTTGCCGCGCTGCCGACGTTAAGCTCGTGCTCTGGCTCCACAAGGACTACGCGAAGCAATTTAAACAACTCCAAGTTAATTTGAATGCAATGAAATTCATTAAGCTAATGGCCCTGCTCGCGCTGGCGGGAGTGGTGGTTGCAAGCCTGTCAAGCGACCAGGTGCTTGACCTGGTTGGCGGAAGCCACGGGTACCTCAACCAAGGCGAGTCGGCAAAGCTGTTGCTCCCGACGCCGCTTGAAGTTCAGGGCGAGCGGTACTGGATTGCGTATTTCTACCAGACGACTTCGCCGGACACGAAAAACCTATACATCGCCGTCAATGACAACACGGGCGACGTCGAGAGGGACGGCGGCAAGCTCGCTCTCGTGTTTGGGGTAACGGGCAAGCTTGCAGTGTTAGACTCGCTTAAGGCGGCGAAGGCGTCGCTTGACGACATTTCCCTCTTTCTTTCGGACGCGCAAAAGCAGCGCGAGGCAGCCGAGCAGCTGTTCTCGACTGCAGTAAAGCAGCAAATCGAGCTCAAGCACCCGGAACTTTCGTTTGACGAGATTGAGACTGCGCTTAACGACTTGCGCGACAAGGAATCGGTAATGGCCGACGGCATTAGGGAAACACGCGACTTGAAGAGCCAGTTCGAGCTTTACGGCACTGCGCTTGACTTTGACAATTACTTTACCTCCTACAATGCTTCCTTCGGCAAGGCAAACGTGGTGGCGCGCTCGGCGGCAAAGTACCAGTCCGCGGTGCTTGCAAAGGCAAACGAAGTGACGAACTCTCAGTCGCTTAACTTCAGCGAAAAGCAGGACATCAAGGCGACTCTCGAGAAGCTTTACGACATAGGCGATTTCGCGGGCTTCAAATCAACGGTGAGCGACCCGGCAATAAGGGCCGTTGACTCGCAACTGAAAAGAAGCGACGCGTTTGTGAACAACAGCGTAGACAGCACGCTCTACCGCGTTACGCGAAAGGACGCGGAACGCGCTTATTCCGACGAGCTCAAGGCGGCCGTGACGTCACTTCTCTCTCCCGCGAGGGAAAGCGACTTGCGCGCCTGCAACGTTGACGTGACCGGCCTTAGGGCCTCGTGGGCAGAACTGCGCTCGACGATGGAAAACCCGGCTAACGCAACCGCCGCCAGCTACAAGACGGTGCCGCAAAAGGCCGGCGAGGTGCAGGCGCTTGTGGCCGCGGCGACAAAGAAGCTCAACGACTGCCTCACTGCCCCAGCGCCTGTCGTGAAACAACCGAAGCAGGACAACACGCTTTCAAACGCGCTTATCGGCCTGCTTGTGATAGTGCTCGCCTACGTCGGCTACACGCGGTACAAGAAATGGCGGGAAGAGTCGGAATAGAAAAAAAGCGCAACCTAGCTTTTAGCCTTGATTACGACGAGTTCTTCGAAGAAGAACTTCTCGCGGCCAACTATTTCTGTGCTAAAGCCTTTTGCGCGAAGTTTTTCAATCGTCTCCTCGTTGCCGTTGGCGAATTCCCTGCTTGAGGAAAGCGAGCTTGAGACAAGAAGCACGATGCCGCCAGGGGCAAGATGCTTTTTCACCTTCGCAATGAACTCATCCATCACATTCCTGCCGGTGATGCCGCCGTCAAAGGCCTTGTCAAGGCCCCCGCGGACGTGCTCGTCCTTTGCGGTAGGCAGGTAAGGCGGGTTGAAGACAATTGTGTCAAACTTAATGCCGCGCTTGATTTTTGCGAACAAGCTGCTTTCAAGAAAGTAAATCCTTGCCCCAACGCCGTTTGCAACGGCATTTTTCTTGGCGCAAGCAAGCGCCTCTTGGCTAACGTCGGTTGCAACAACTTGCATTACCGACTTTTTCTTCGCGGCAACAATGGCCTGGATACCGCTTCCCGTGCCAACGTCAAGCATGCGGCCGCGGGCAAAGCGCTTGACTGCTGTCGCTAGAAGGAAGGAATCTTCCTGCGGCGCGTAGACGCTAACAGGGATAACTAGCTTGATGCCGCCGAAATCCATATTCTCGCACTTTTGGTGAAAAAGAATCAGCGCCGGCGCCAGTTGCCTTTCCTGCCGCCCTGGCGGTCGCCGCCACTTGGACGGCGGTCAGCGCCAAAGCCCTCGGACCGGCCTTGGAACTTGCGCTCCTGCTTTTGCGCAAGCGTAGCCTGCTGGACGGGAAAGACTACCGTTTCCTCGCCCCACTTGTAGATTTCGTACTCAACCCGGCGGGTCTCGAAATCGCGCACTTCAACAACCGGGCGCGCGAGGTCCTGCTCGCGCATGCCGAAAGGCACGCGGACGGTGAAGGAAAGCTCGTAAGTTTTTGCGACTTTTCCTTTCTCGATGAAGACAATCGTGTCGATGACTTGGGGGATCACACCGAGGTCTACTTTTCCGAGGAAGCGCTGGACGGCGTCAATTGCCTTGCTTGCGTGCACCACGCCAAGCATTCCGATGCCTGCCATGCGCAAGTCGGCGAAGACCTCAAAGTCAACGGGCTTGCGCACCTCGTCGAAAACCGTCTTGTCAGGCCTTACTAGAAGGAGGATGTCGGCGGTTTCAACGAAACTGCCCTCGAGGGGGGCGTATTGCGTGATGGATTTGCCCACCTGCAGGTCGCGAGGCTGTTCAAGAGTCTTTACTATCTCGCCCGACCGAGCGTAGTGCTCGGCTAGTGCGGTGACAAAAGTGCTCTTGCCGCTTCCCGGCGGGCCGGAAATTACGACTCCCTCGGCCTCCGCCTCAAGGCGCGTGCGAAGGCGGGGAGTGAGGGAATAGTCGTCGAAAGACAGCTTGATAATTGGTTTTACGATTGTGGCCTCGGCTGCCTCGCTGAAGGGCGGCTTGGTGAAGGTGA
>CAZPDD010000074.1:0-6419 GCA_964585235.1 Microcaldota archaeon
CCTCATGCTCCTTTGAGAGCGATGCGGCAAAGCGGCGAGTTTTTTAGCTAGTCTTGGCTAAAGGCTATTTGCAAGTGATTCGCCAAAATGGAAAAAAGAATGCTGCTCGCCGCCATTTTCTTCCTTTTGCTCGCGCTTTCATCCGCGAGGGCATACACGGAAGTGTCTACGCTTGTTACCGTCGAAGTGAACCCGGATGCAACCGCGCACGTGCACGAGCGCTATTCCCTCTTCCTGACCAACGACAGCGAAGTCGAGGTCTTCGAGAACCTCCGCAAGTTCGGGCCGAACACCTTGGCGGGTTGGAAGCGCTTTTTGCCCATCTTGAGATACCACGTGGCGGGCTCGTTCACTCCGGGCAACACGCGAGTGAGCGCGCGAAGGCTTTTTGACATTGGTGCGCGCTCGGCCGCAATAGAGCTTGACTACGACGCGCCCGTTGCGTTGTTCAAGACGGCGCAGGTTGCAGGAAGGACGACGAAATACGAGCTGCTTCAGGAATTCTTAGCTTTTGACCGAAGTGCGAATGAAATAATCCTTTCACCAACAACCGCCCTTGAGTTCGTCCTCCCAAGGGGCTCTGTGCTCGTAAAGACAAGCGTGTCGCCACCGGCCTCAAGCTTTGGTGAAGGCAGGATACAGTGGGTCGGCCCGCTTACGGGAAGCTGGTCGCTTGCCTACACTGTTGAAAAGCCGCTTGGCGAGGAAGTCAGCGAGTACTTCACGGGCCTTTTCGCCAATGCTTTTTCGCAAATCCCCGTCCTCGCTCCACTTGCCCTCCTCCTGCTGGTCGCGGCATTCCTTTACAACAAGTATGTGCGTACGGGCTAAGAACACAACGCGCCCGAGCCTAAAACACTAAACGGGCTTTCAGCGCTTTTTGGCAGTTGGATAAACTTCCCCAAGGCTTTCTGCCTCGTTTTCTTCTAGTTCGAGGTAGCCTGAAAGCCCATTGCACTGGGACAAGAAGGCAAGCGAGTCAAGCGCCTCTTTTCGCGAGCAATGCAACTTTAGACGAGTCTTGCCTGCCAAGGCATTGAGGGACTGGCGGGCCGCGCGGGAAGCCGACAGGGTCTTGATGACCGAAGGGAAGGCATAGCGCGTGAACTTGGCGTAACGCTGTTTTTTTGCAAGCGCAACGCCGGCGAGGGTGAGGGCGCGCTCGTACTTGTACAGGCCATAGTACTGGCGCTTTATTTTCCTGCCTGCGAACAAGTCCGCGCGCGAAAGCGAGTCAAAAGCCTTGGCGATTTCCTCCGCAGACTCGTACTCCGCGGCAATGTTTTCCTCAATCCACCGCTTGAGCAAATCAAAGTCAACTTCACTCTCGTCCCCCGCGCGGACCGCCTCAGAATAGCTCATGGTCTTGAAGATTTTGCCCACTACCGCAAACACGTTGCTTTTGCGCTCGCGCACGCTCGCAAACCCAGCCTGCAGGTCGTTGATTGCGCTGCGAAGGTCGCCCCTGCACTCGGAGGCAATCACGTCAATCAGCTCAATGCTGCCTGATTTTTCCTCTTGCGAGATTTTGCGCAGCACCGACTTGATCGAAGAGGCATTCACTGCCTTGAAGTCAACCATTTTCGTAAGCGCGCGGACTGCAACTAGCTTGGGGTCCCACGCATCATTCGCAATAAGGACTAGCGGCTGCTTTGCCGAGCGCAAGACTCCCAATAGCTCGGGGATTGCGCCGCGGTCAATTGCCGAGTCAAGCTCGTCGAACAACAACAGGCGGCGCTCTCCAAAAAGGCCGGAGCTTGCACCCCCAAGGCCGTAAATTCGCTTGATTTTTTCCTTGTCGCGCAAGTCCCCTGCGCTAGTCTCGACAAGCACCCAGCCCATTTCAATTGCGAGCGCCCTTGCTGCGGCGGTCTTGCCAACTCCCGACGGGCCGTTTAGAAGCATGGGCTTTTGCACATTGCCAGTCTGCCACTGGACGGCCCACTTGCGCAGCTCGTCGCGCGCCAGGTCGTTCCCAACGCACTCGGCAAGCGAGGAAGGCGCGTGGCTCAAAGTGAAAGGCAGTTTTTTTTCCAAAGCCACACCAAATAACCCTTTTGCAGCCCTATCTCTTATTTATGCTGATTGCACTCATTGGCGCGCCCAACAAGGGCAAGTCTACCCTCTTCAACGCACTCACGCACGGCAATGCCGCAGTTGCGCCCTATCCTTTCACCACTATCGACCCCAACAAGGGAGTGGCGTTCGTCGAGGCAAAATGCCCGCACGCGGAGCTGGGCGTTGGCTGCAAGCCCCGCCACGGCAGCTGCGCCGGTGGCGTGCGCAAGATTCCGGTGAACGTGGTTGACGTTGCGGGCCTCGTGCCCGGCGCTTCCGAAGGAAAGGGCCGCGGGAATGAATTCCTCAACGACTTGATTGGCGCCGACGCGCTTGTGTGCGTTGTTGACGCCTCGGGCCGGACGGACGAAAGCGGAAACCCCGCCCAAGCTGGTTATGACCCCGCAAATGACTTTTCCTTCATCCAAGGAGAGCTTGACGCGTGGATGGAGCGGATTATTTGGAAAAATGCGATGAAATCGCGGGGAAAGAAGCTGGTTGACTTTGCCCAGAGCCTAAGCGGGCTTAACCTGGGCGAACAAAGGATAATCGACGCCGTCAAATCCGTGGGCCTCCTTGAAAATACGATTAGCTGGAAGGAAGAGGAGGCAGCCAAGCTCGTGGCCAGGCTTAGAAAGCCGGTTGCAATCGCAGCGAACAAGCTGGACTTGCCGGGGGCGAAGGAAAATGCGAAGAAAATCGCCGAAACTTTTTCACAATACAAAACTTTTCCCTGCAGCGGCGACACTGAACTTGCCTTGGTGAGGGCGCGGGAAAGGGGGTTTGTCAGCTACGACGGAAAGAAAGTCGAAATCAGGGACACGGGCGGAAACCCCGCCATCGAGGCTGCCTTGCTGAAACTCGCTTCCTTCGCGGGGGAAAACAACGGAAGCGGCGTGCAGGCGCTCATCGACGGGGTCGTCTACGGGCTGCTTGACGCGATAGTCGCCTATCCGGTCGAGGACGAGAAACGCTTTTCCGACCACTTCGGCAACGTGCTTCCCGACGCAGTCCTCCTGCCCAACGGCAGCACTCCCGTCGACCTTGCAGCGAGAATCCACACCGACCTCGCGGCGCACTTCCTGCACGCCGTCAACGCGCGCACGAAAATGAGAATCGGCCGCGACGAAAAGCTGAAAAACGGCGACGTGATTAAAATCGTTTCCTCAAAGTAGGCGTACCAAGCGCCTGCCGTTTTCTTCAACCGACGCGGCTATTCCCTTCTGTTCGAGCGAGTGCAGGTAGTTCCGCACCGAGCGCTCGCTTCCAAGCTCGCGCTTTTGGAACTCCGCGTAAAGAACTGCGGTCGAGGCCTCGCCGCCGAGCTCCTTAAGCAGGCCGGCGAGCTTTTGCTCTCCTTCGTCTAGGAATTCGAGGTCGCGCACGCGTTTTTGCGCGGTGCTTGAAGTTGATTTGGAGAACGCCTTCCTCGCGTCCTCGAGCGAGACTGCAGTTGCGCCGCGGGTTTGCGCATTCTTTCCTGCGAACCAAAGGGCTTGCAGCGCGACGCGCGCGTCCCCGCCTGCCTTCGCTCCGTGGGCGGCGCAAAGAGCGATTACCTCCTCGCCGCAGGCGCGGGGCGAGAAGGCCAAGGCAGCGCGGTCAAAAAGGATTTTCTTAAGCTGCAGGGGCGAGTACGGACGGACGCTGACCTCGCGCGGCGAGAGGGAAGAGCGGATTCGTGCGTCCGCCCTGGCGAGCAGTTCCGAGTCGTTTGTGACAAGCACGAGGCCGAAGTCAATCCCGAAGGCTTCCGACGCGCGGGACAAGTCGTAAAGAACCTTTTCCTCATTGCCTGCGAACAGCCGGTCGGCCTCGTCTAGAACCAGGACGGGCACGCGCTTGCCTGCCTTGAGCTGGAGGCAGACGCGTTCGAATACCTCGTCGGCTGCAAGGCCCCGGCGGGGCAGCGGCATGTCAATCGCGTAGGCCAGCTGGGAGAAAATTCCCTGCCGGGTGGCGTGCTGCCAGCAGTTGACGTACACGCACAAGGGCTTGGTGCTGAATTCAGACAATTGCCCAAGAACACGGCGGCAGGTGCTTGTCTTGCCGGTGCCGCTTGGGCCGGAGATGAACAAGTTCGCGGGGCGCTTTCCCTCGGCAGCAGGCTTGAGGGCAAGCGCGATTTCCCGCTCCTGCGCTTCGCGGCCCGGCAGGCTGTCGGGAAGGAATTCCGGCGAAAGCGCCTCCTCGCGGCGGAACACGCTTGCCTCGGCGGACAGGGACTTGAATACGTTCGGCATATAGTATGAGAGTGAGTTCGCAGGACTATTTATTTACCTGCTTGGGGCAAAAGTAAGTTTCATGGGCTCGCTCAAGGCCTGGCTGCGCCTCGTACGGCCGGAATTTCCCCTAATGGCCTTCCTCGGCGTGCTTGCAGGCGCAGGGGTTGCTGCCAAGCACTACGAAGTTGCTTTTGCGCTTGCGGGAGTAGGGCCTGCACTTATTGCCGCCGCGTCTTTCGCCCTTAACGACTATTTCGACGTCGAGAGCGACAGGAAGCTGCGGCGTTTTGACAGGCCCGTTGCAAGCGGGGAAATAAAGCCGCTCCATGCGCTTGCTGCAACCGCAGTTCTTTTCATCGCGGGCCTTGGCCTGTGCTTTTTCGAGAACGGAACGCTTGCCTTTTACATCGCGGCGGCTTACGCCGCGGTCTCAATTGCGTACAGCGCGGCGCTCAAGAAAACCCTTTTCGTCGGCAACGCGGTTGTCGCAACCACTTACGCGATTCCCTTCATTTACGGAAACGTCGTGGCCTCCGGCTCACTTTACAAACTCAACTCCTTCGTGCTTGTTTTTGCTGCAATCGCCTTTTTCGCGGGCCTGGCGCGGGAGCTTTTCAACAGCGTTAAGGACGAGAAGGGCGACCGTGAAATCCGGGCCTTGTCCCTGCCGATGGTGATTGGCGCAAAGCCAGTCCTCGCATTCGGTGCTCTCGCGGTCGTGGT
This sequence comes from Microcaldota archaeon, assembly GCA_964585235.1. Lineage (GTDB taxonomy): Archaea > Micrarchaeota > Micrarchaeia > Norongarragalinales > UBA97 > JAGVFW01. The sequence goes on from CAZPDD010000074.1 coordinate 5,007, forward strand.
TGCGGTCGCACTCAGCTTGAAACCTTTGGTCAGGCTCGGGGCCTTGTACTTGCCTTATGCCGTCCCTATTGCAGCCTGCGACTTGCTGCTGCTTGCAAGCGCCTACTCGGCAGTTGCCAACAGTTCGTACGCAAACTTGTCGGCGGTGAGAAAGAGGACGGTTTATGCCCTGCTGCTTGGGCTGGTTGGGTTTGCAAGCCTCGCGTTTGCCTAGATGATTCCCGCAATTTCTTCAAACGTTATTCCGGAAGGCAAGTCGCCTTCCGCAAGCACGAAACTCTTTTCGGTTGGCCGCAGCGCGGCGAGGGGGAAGAATTTCCATTCTTTTCTGTGGGGCTTCCACGCGATGTAGATTGGCATGTTGGTTGACTGCTGCCACGCAAGCATCTGCGTAAAGCGCGTCTTGTCGATGTAGACGTCGTTCTTCCAGGCCTTCGCCTCGATGGCGAAGTGCTTCGTAGTGCCTAAAACAAGCAGGTCCGGCGTGTCGCCCGCCACCCCGCTGCCTGCTGCACGCACTATCTTGAAGCCAACGAGCTCAAATTTTTTTTGCAGCTCGCGCTCGTAATGCGCGCCCTTCACGTAACGCCACGCACCCATCTATTTGACCTCGCCAGAACGCATCGACTGGACGTACTTCTTCGCGTCAGTAAAAGTCTTGAAGTCGTCGGTCACCAAAACTGCTCCTAACTGCATTGCCCCGTAAACAACCGGAGCATCCGACTTGTCACGCAAAATGATGCGGCCATAATCGGTGCTTTGTGGGGTCGGCTGGATGCGGACGCGCAGCCTTATATCGTCAACAGCGCGGTTCACCTGCCCGGGAGAATAACCCATCTCAAAAAGCGCACGCCGCAGGTCTTTTATGCAATACTCGTTCGAGAACAGGCTTGCGCTTGAGTCGAGAACCCTTCTTGCGGCCAGCTCCCTGCGCGTCACCGCGCTTATCAGAACGTTGGCATCCAAAAAAAGCTTCACGACTATTCCTCTTTAAAGGTCTCACGGCGCACCTGCCTGGCAATCCTGATGACGTCCTTTTGCGTGATGCCCTTTGCGTCAGCAATCCTGGAAAGCTCCTCAAAAATGCTTTCGTTAACCACGCGCGCCTTTTGCAGCAGCAGGCCGTCCTTTCTCTCCACAAAACGCACCTTCGTCCCCGGCCCAAGGCCGTACTTTTTCCGCTCTTTGGCCGGAAGCGTAACCTGGCCGTTTGCGTTTAATACCACGACCTCCAATCCTATCACCCTCACAAATAATTAGATTTAACGAATTAATAAATCATTGTCAAGCGTCCGCGGCCCGAAATGCGCCCCCCTTCACGTAACGCCAGGCTGACATGTCCTGCCCCCTAAAGACGAAGGCTCGCCCTCTGCTCAATAATTCCCTTGGGTTCAAGTCGTGCGATTACCTCTG
>CAZPDD010000075.1:0-6257 GCA_964585235.1 Microcaldota archaeon
GCCTAGGAACTTTCCTGGAAGTCCCATTGGCGAATATCACCGTTGTCGAGCACTTTGGCATGGCGGCACTCGCCTTGGCCATGCTGCTGCTCACTGCGTAGTTTAGAAAAAGAAAGCGCCTTGGTCGGGATTCGAACCCGAGTCAACGGCGTGACAGGCCATTATGCTAGACCACTACAGTCGGCAAGCTCGCTTTTGACCTTACAAAAGAGAGCCTTCCACCAAGGCGTGCCAGGCGCTTAAGATGATTATTTGCCTAAAGAGTTAAAAAACACCATCGCGACTCCTAATTCATGATTGTAGAAGTGCGCGTGTCAGCAAATTCGCCCAAGCAGGCGGTAGAAGAAATGGGAGAAGGAAAGCTGAAAGTACGCGTGAAAGCCAAGCCGGTCGAAGGCAGGGCCAACGCGGAAGTAGTCGAACTCCTTGCAAGGCACTTTGGCGTTCCTGCTGCACGGGTGCGGATACTGCGCGGCAGCACTTCGAATAGGAAAACAATAGAGGTAATAGAGCAGGCGTCACGCTGAGGCGGGCTAAACTTATTAAGAATGGGGCGGCAAATCCTTTTGGTAATTCAAGTGGCGGAAACGGTTGTGCTGGACACAAGCGAAGGCGTGATTGAGGTAGAGCTTGACCGGAGGCGCGCGCCGGTAACTGTGGAGAATTTCGTCAACTACGTGAAAAGCGGGTTTTACGACGGGACGGTCTTCCACCGCGTAATGAAGGGCTTCATGGTGCAGGCAGGCGGGTTTACTCCCGATGGGATAGAAAAGCCTACGGCCGAGCCAATCGGGCTTGAAGCGGACAACGGCCTGAAGAACACGGCGGGCACTATTGCCATGGCGCGCACAGACGAGCCGGCAAGCGCAACTAGCCAGTTTTTCATCAGCCTCATTGACAACGATTTTCTCAACCCCTCGGCAAAAAGCGACGGCTACGCGGTCTTCGGCAAAGTCACAAAAGGATTTGAAGTTGTGAAGAAAATTGGCGAGGCGAAGACCTCATCGCGCGGGTACAACGACGACTGGCCGGTCAAGGACATCCTCATTAAGAAGGCGCGAATGAAAGATTGAGGCACTAATCCGCCTTGCTCCTGCCTTCAGCCAAGAGCAGCAGGCCGGCAATTATCCTAACCGCCCAGCCGATTTGGAAGAAAAGTATTGCAGCGTCGGGCGAGATTAAGGCACTTCCAATTGACTCGACAACCAGGTAGGTTCCAGTCACGACGAAATAGCGCTTGGGAAGGCGGCGGAAAAGCAGGCTCACGCCAACAAGCCCGCGAAATGCCCTGCCAAGCGTGAAAAGTGGGAACTGGTCGGTGCTGAATGCAATTGACGCCAGCGCGTCAAGCACAATCCAGGCGTACAGCAGCGAATGCACGTCCAACTTCAAGCCAAAGATGCCACTACTGTTTTTGGAAGTCAAGGCAAAGCACCGTAGTCAGTAAGGAAACGCGCTGCCCACATTTAAAAGAAGTCCCGCTGGGGAGATTTGAACTCCCAACACTTCGATCTCTGCCTTGGCAGTGACTGAGCGAGCTCTCATCGAGAAATCAAGTCGCCGACTTTTTCTACAGTCGAATGCTCTGCCAGATTGAGCTACAGCGGGGGCGGACAGTCCAAAGCACATTGCTTTAAAAGCGAACGGCCAATTTACTTTATGCCTTCCGAGGGATTTAAACTGATTGCATTGCTGCTTGCGGCGGCCATTTTCCTTGCGCCCCTCGCCTCGGCACAGAACGCGAGCGCCAACTCAAGCGCCGCCCTCAACGCGTCAGTAAATTCCTCGGGCTCTGCAAGCGCTGCGGCGACTCCAAAGCCCCTCTCCGCCTCAGACGTAGCCGCTTACTTTGCAAAACAAGGCGAAACCACAGAGGCCAAGGGCTTTGCCTACAATGGCGGCACTTACTACATGGTCCTCGTGAATGGAAAGGAAAGCGTGATTCTTGACCCGTCCCTCAACGCCCTTACCGCCGACGCCGACATAAGGAAGGCGGTTGCGGCCTATTCATCCACCCTCACCTTGCCCTTCAAGCAAAGCAACCTTGACGCCGTGTCAGGCGATTACACTAAGCTCAAGGCAAGCTTCGACTACTGCGGCCAGGTCTACTACAACTTCACTTCAGGAATCCGCTTCTGCTTCGTACTCGTTGCCGGCAAGTCATGGACTTGCTCGGCGGCTTACGACCTCGACCTCGGCGCCTTCCTCAACGCAAGCAGCACCTTCTCAATTTCCCGCGACAAGTCGCAAATCAAGTCAGGAAATGCGCAAATGAACGCTTCACTCCAGTCAATGGCGGCCGCGATTGCTGACTTGAACGCGAACTTCGCACAAGCGGGAGGGCAGGGTATTGCCTCAAAACTGCAGGCCGTTTCAGCCGCGGCAGCCAACTTCAGCACGGGCTTCGACAACTTTTCCGCAGGCTACAACGACCTTAAAACAGTCAAGGAATTTGCAGGCGACGGGGGGCTCAGCCGCTGCGCAATCGACAAAAGCTCGCTCATCGACATTCAAACAAGCACCGGAGTTGCCTCAAGCATCCAGACTCCCGAGGCAATGGCGGCGCAAGTGGTTGCATTCACCCAAAGCCGGGCTGCAACTGCCGCAAGCGCGAAGACCGCCGCGGCCCTAAACGCAGAGCTGACGGCATTCGGCCGCCAGCTGGATGCCTTCAAGGCGGGCTTCGCGGCAGTAAACAATCTCGACCCCAGCTACCTGAACGCCGCTTTCAAGGAACTTACGGCGCTTGCGGCGCAAGTCGCCTCGTCAAACAACTCGGACGCCGCTGCAGCACAGTTCAACGCCAAGTTCTCGACTGCGCAAAAAGTGCTCGACAGCTCGACCGCGGCACTTGATTTTTATGCAAAAAGCAACGTCGCCATATCCAACTCCTCGCGACTTCTCGCAGAGGACTACAAGAAATTCGGAACTAGCGACGCGCGCCTTCAGAAGGCTGACAGCGAGTTGAAGGCCATAAAGTCAACTTTCGAGCTCAAAGAGCAGGACATGCGGCAGGGACGGCCGGCCACGAAGGAAGATTTCCAGGCAATAAACGCCAACGCAACAAGCCTGAACACGCGCCTCGCTTCAATGGGCAGGCCCGAAAACGAGCTTGACTTCGTGACAATAGGCGGAGCGTTGCTTGTCATACTCGCAATTGGCGGAATAGTCTTTTACCTGCGCAAGCTAAAGGCAAAGCAGGGGCTTTGAAGAAAAAACATAGGGGGGGCAGCGGGCGCTTTGGCATCAGCGCTTGTTTTTTTCGAGTTTCACAGCATCAAGGACCACCCGCCTGTGGTCGAAGGCGATTTTTTCAGGCAGCTCGCCAAGAGGGAAGAATTTCACTTCACTGGTCTCCTTGCTTGGAGCAAGCTCGCCGCCGGTTATTTCCATAAGAAAGGCGACTGCAATGGTGTGGCGTTCGTCCCTTTCAGGAGCGGAGTAGACGCCAACGAGCTTTTTCGCAACCCCCTCAAGGCCCGTTTCCTCCTTCAGCTCGCGGCTGGCGCACTCTTCGCAAGTCTCGTTCAATTCCATTATGCCGCCGGGCAGGCAACACCATCCCGCGAAGGACGGTCACACACGCTTGCCAAGCAGCACTTTGCCCTGCCTAAAGACAACCGGGTCGCAGGCAACCACGCGCGCCACTTTGAAGCACGCGGCAAGCGGGTTGTTGTCGTCAACAAGTTCCATTACAGGCTTCATTCTACCCCCCCCTTACTCCTCAAGACCAAAAAAGTGGGGGGTCCGCGATTCGAACGCGGGTCACCAGCTCCCAAAGCTGGTAGGATGCCAGGCTACCCCAACCCTTTACGCCATTTTATCCCTGGTCCCGTAAGCTAGGGTAGTGAAATTATTTGGTCGAGCGTTATTTATATAGCGGCGCAAATAATAGCGCGATGATTATCGGCGAACGGGAACGTACGGTGCTGAAGGAGACTTTTCCAAAAATACTGCGCGAAATGGCAGTGGTCAGACCGCATGCAATCGTATTCCTCGACACTTCTGCTAGGCCCTTTGGATGGCTTGCTCAAAGGCTTTGGCATGAGCTGAACCCGGACGTGCATAAACCGAAAATCCTATTCTTATCTCCACCTAAATCAAGAACCGAACTCGTTAAATTTCGGGCTTCAGCGGCTAATTGGTCTAAAAAAAACAAACTGGAAGGAAAGGATATAGTCATTTTTGATGATGTTGCTGGAAGACAGTTGCGAAATGTCACCGGAGTGCGTAGGAGTATAGCTGGAACCAAAGTTACAAAAGCCGCGCTTGTCACTGATAGAGCACCGGATATTGACATTTATGCACTTCATAGGCATCCGAGTCCTTCCTTGCCATTCTGGAGAACACCCTGGAGTCTAGTCGGCTTGGGATCGCTTATTCCCCGCGAGGGGGATTTGCATGTAAGTAGCGATAACCTTGCATTAACGAGATTCTGGGACAAGCGCGCTAGAGAAAAAGAACAAAGTGAGTACGCTAGAGCGCCAAGCCTGGACCAATTTGCAGAAGAACAATTCAAACATAACCGACTACTGTGGAAGCAACTCCATGAAGAAATCAATGAACTTGCAAAAGACATGATGAAGCCGACTTGAAGCTGCTAGCTAAGATTGAAAAAATTATCCTAAAAAGTAAAGTCAATCAACTACTCTTCCTTTGCGTCGAATGGCTGGCTGCCCGCCTTGAGGCCGCGCCTTGCAGCCGAGCCGGCTTCAGTCTCCGGCGAGTAGGCGCCGCCTGCGAAGCGCGCGTTGCACGAACTGCAGTTCCAAATGCCGGCGCCGACGCGCTTGACGTTGCGCTTGCCGCACTTGGGGCACACGTGCTTGCCCCGCGAGTGGCGCAGGGCGCTTTTCTCGAGTTCGCGAATTTTCCTTCCGTAACGGCTTACCATTGCTTACCACCTGGCGATTAGTGTTTTTCCCATTTTACAAATTCAGCTTAAACGAGCCGGGCGAGCTCCTTGCCTTTCATAAGGGCTATGTCAACTAGCTCCATGAGCTTTTCCTTGCGCACGCCGACCGCGCCGGCCTTCTGGCCCGCGCACACGAAGCCGTCGTCCGTCACTCCGATGGACACGCGGCCGTCGGATGCGATTTCCTCCTCGTCGGTTGCGTCAAGAAGTACGGTGCCGTCGATGAAGTTGAACGTGGTCGTGACGGCACGGCGCTTGATTTCAAGCGAGCCGGTAAATTCAGTCCGCACGAGCTTCTCTCCTTCCACCTTAGGAACGCGGGCGCTTGCAAGCGCCGCCATGGAAGCCAGGCCCGCTGCGTCAATCAGGTTGCCGCTGTGGTCAAGAGTGTACAAGTCGACGAAAACGCCGAGGACTTTCCCCTCCGCGCTGCCCGTAAGGGCGAGCTTGTTGACGTCAATTACGTCGGCGCTGCGGATGCCGCGGTCAATTACTCGCGCAAGCTCGATGCTGCGCTCGTCAGGCGGGCCGGCCTGGAACTCGGGGTGCGCCAGGGGGGAAAACTCTGAATTGAACATCACGACTCCCTCGTTGGGCCGGTCGGGAAACGGCGTCATAAGGTCGAACTTGACCCCGGCAAGCACTTTCGTGTCGCCAACGTGCGCAAGCGCGCTTCCCTCCGCATTCTGCAGCAGGCCCTTTTCAACGCGGATTTCACGGTAGTCAAGCAGGCCACGGCCGTCCACGCGCTTGCCTTGCTTAAGCAGGTCTTTTACGTACTCTTCCTTGACTTGGTCAATAATCATTTTTTTACACCGCCGAAACGTTTTCATTCCCGCCTGCGGACGAGTATTTCTCCCGCAGTGCGGCCAGCTGCTTTTCACGCACGTCCTTGGTCACGTCAAAGGCCATTTCAAGGCCAGTTGCCAGCTCCTCGCGAGTAAGCAGGCCGTCCATCTGCCAGAGCAAAATCTCTCCCGTGCGGTGGCTTATCGCAATGGGCATGTCGCTCTCGCCGTAATTGTCCTCGTCCTTGTCAAGGTCGGCCATTATCCTGCCGTCCACCTTGCCGATTGAGACGGGGCTGACGATGTCCTTTACGGGAATGCCGGCGTCAATGAGCGCGAGGCTCGCGGCCGTGATTGCCGCAACGCGCGTCCCGCCGTCGCTCTGGATGACTTCAGTGCTGATGTCAATGGCAGTCTTGGGAAACTGCTTTGTTAGCACGACGTTCTCAAAAACGTGCTTCATGACCTTCGAAATCTCAATGCTCCTGCGGTTGGGCCCCGCCCGCCCGTGCTCCTCGATGAGCGACTGCAGATACTCCTTGGTCGAGTCGAGC
>CAZPDD010000076.1:0-6243 GCA_964585235.1 Microcaldota archaeon
AAGCTGGAGCACGAACCCCAACATGGTACCTGGAATGCGTCGGGCAAGCGCGATTGTCACGGAAATGGGAGGCGTCGCTTCCCACGCGGCGATTGTTTCCCGTGAATTCAAAATCCCGTGCATCGTCGGCGCCAAGGGCGCAACGCGAGCGTTGAAAGACGGTGACAGGGTGCAAGTCGACGCGACGCAGGGAATCGTGCGCAAAGTCCAGTAGCCTTATCACGCCCTCACCTAGTTTTTAATAGACGGCTTTCGCAAACTAATTGGACGAAATGCCACTGATGAGGCTCCTGCAGTTCCGCAAAGGCCAGCTGATGGCAGCAGCCGCGCTGTTCGCAATTGCCATTTACACCTACCCCGAGCTGATGCAGGACGTGCCGATTGCAATTGGCGCGGCGGCAGCTTCCTACCTTGTCGGCTATTACTTGCACTTCGCGTTCAGGCGCTACTTTTTCCGCCGAGTCGTCGCCTTTGACGTCGGCGGGGTGCTGCTCACGGGCGACAACCTGCGCGAGAGGCTGAACGAATGCCCCGGCATGCGGCCGCTGCTCAAGGAATTGCGCGAGCGCTACATCATCGCCATCTTGAGCAACAACAACGAGCTAGTCAACGCCGGGATGGAAAAACGCTTCGGCTTTGCAAGCTTGTTTGACGAAATCATCTACTCAAGCCAGACTGGAAATGTAAAACCAGAGCCGCAAATCTTCATGTTCCTCCTCAGGCGGTTTGGCATAAGCGCAAGCAGGGTAGTGTTCGTCGACGACACGCCAGAAAACGTCGAGACCGCACGCAATCTCGGAATCAAAGGCATAAACTTCAACTGCAACAAGCAGGGGATACACGAGCTGCGGGCGGCGCTGAGCGAGGCAGGCCTGAAAGTTTGATTTGTTAGGAGTGGGGGAAGGCAGCCTAAGTTAATGCGAAGGCTCTAAAGTACGCAAGGGGCATAATAGCTTTCTCGGGTTTTGCATGAAAAACGTTTTGCAGACGGCATTGCCGGCACTTGTCTTGTTACTAACCGGCATACTGCTCGCCGGGTGCGTTTACCACCAGAACTACGCCTGCCCGGATGGGAGGCTAGTCACCGAAGCTTCTTTATGCGGCGACGGAAGCGAAGGGCAGCCGCCCACTACGCTTGAGAAAACATATCCAACGCCAACTGCAACGGCTCCGCCAAATGCCCTGCAACCAACCCCGAACAACGGGGCAGGAGGGGGAGCTTCCCAGGCGCCACAGGCTTTGAAGGACGACTTGCATAACCTCGTGCTCAACGAAAGCGAAACCGGCCTAAAGACGTCAGACGAGGGGACATTGTCTTACGACGCGACGCGGTTCGGCATGAGCGACTCCGACTTCCTGCTAACCGGCTTTGAAAAAGGCTTCCACCGGGTTTTCAAAAGCTACGACGGCAATGGAAACAGCATCTTAGTGGAGCACGCGGTTGAAAGGTATGCTTCTTACGAAGGCTCGCTGAAAATGCTCAGCCACGGGAGGGAAGTCATTGCTGCCGCAGGCTACTTGGATTTTGGCGCAACTCCCGAGCTGCCGGGTGTTGACAAGAATTTGGTGAAAACCGGAACGAGAATCATTGGCGACGGGTCGACGAGGGCCAGCGTCATTGCCTTTGTGAAAGGAAGGTACCGCGTGACCGTCTTTCAGGCGTCTACTTCAGCTACTGTCACGCCGCCCTCGGACACTTCACTAATCAGCCAACTTGCAGTTGAGGCTGCGCGAAAACTTGACGCAAATTCGCCCGCCGAGTTTTTGCAAGTGCCCCACGCTTCCAAGAACGTAGTCACAGTAATAGGGACGCCAAGCACCGACCTTCTAAAGTTTTTCGAGAGCGACGAATTCCGCGCGGCAGACTTTTACTATGCGGGAAGCTTTGACCAGCGGGCAGTCAACGAGGGTGTGCTCAACAATTTCGACATACTAATCGCGGAAGGCAATCCAGTTTGCGACAGGGCCGCGCGCTCCGCGATTGCAAGCCGCGTCGAAAGCGGTGGCGACTTGATTTTAGTTCAGGATGCTTGCACGCGCGTGAGCGACGACCTTGGAGCCTTTGGCTGGAGCATAGGCAACTCCTTGAACGATGTAGTTCCCGTAAGCATCGGCAGCAACGAAAGGCAGCTTGAAAGCCTCGTAAGCCAGCCCGCGTATGGAAGGCTGCGGTTAATTGACGCCAACCACCCAGCTTTCAACCAAACTGGCTTTTTGCAGTTTCGCAGCAACCTGACTTTCATTACAAACCCCAAGCCGGACGCTAACATACTGGCCTACGTCGACGGAAATTCAATCGGAACACCTAATGATCAAGCTTACCTTGCAATTGTCGAAAGCGGCGGGAAGTTTGAAGGCAAGACCATGTACTTCGCGTTTGACCCGGCTTCGGCATCCGCGCCACAAGGCACCGGAAACCTGCTCTTGAACACTCTGGTTTACCTCAGGAGCCATACTACTTCGGAAGTGGTTTCCTCCCCAATAGCTTCGCAAACAGTGGTTCCAACGCCGATAAAAACTTCGCCCCCAACCCCGACAATCACCCCAACCGAAATTCCGCCGGTTATAGCAGGCATTGGCAAGGCAACAAACGCCAAGCTGAAGGTGGGCCAATCCTTAGAATTCGGGAGCAAGACTCTCGACTTAGTGGCAATCATGCCAATTGCAGGCGGCTATTCAAACAAGCCATTCGCAGTCTTCCAGCTGCACGATGCCGCCGGCACCCAACTTGACTATTTTACGATGAACAAGGACACTTCCGAGTATGACAAGAATGGCATTTCGTTAAAGACAAACGACGTGCTGCTCGGGGCGCCGGACTCTTCTTACGCGGACATTACGGTCTTTCCCAATGCCGGACAAAACTAAGTTTGTCGGCACGTTATAAAAACGGCCCCTGTGTTCAAGATTTGCCTGGCCTGATTCCAAATGACCGTAACCATTGCCCCGAAAACTTCCGAGCGCATAAGGTGCACCGAGGTTGGCAAATCACTTGGCGCAAGGCAGGTGGTGAAAGCCGCTTCTTTTTCAGCCAAAGCAGGCGAGATTACGACAATACTCGGCCCAAGCGGCTGCGGCAAGACAACTCTTTTGCGCCTTGTTGCCGGGTTGCTTAAGCCCCAGGGCGGGAGGGCGGAAATTTCCCCCGACGGCAGCTGGTGGGCCGCACCATCCAGTTACCCGCAGGCGGTTGGGATGGTGATGCAGGAAAACGCGCTTTTCGAGGAATTGAGCATTCGGGAAAACGCGGATTACTTCGCCGCCTTGCGCGGCCTTGGCGGGGCGCCGCTTGAGCAGCGCAAGGCAAAACTTGTTGAAAAACTGGGGCTTGGCCAATGCGCCGGCCAATGGGTTTCAAGGCTGTCGGGCGGGCAGAGAAAACGCGCAAACATCCTCTGCTCCCTCTTGCACGAGCCGCAAATAGTGTTGATGGACGAGCCGACAGTCGGTCTAGACCCAATGACGAGAAAAATCATCTGGAACCTCCTCGTGTCGCTCAAAAGGGAAAACAAGTGCGTCATCTTCACTACCCACAACCTGCAGGAAGCCGAGGCGCTGAGCGACAGCATCGTCATTATGAACGAAGGGCAAATCGCAGTGCAGGGGACGCTTGGTGAATTGAAAAAAATAGTTGGCGGGGACGAGGTAGTCAAGCTTTCAAGCAGGCCCGGCGACCCCGCGGTGATGGATGGATTGTCTTTCGAGCTTGACAAGCACGCGGAAGTCGAGGGAGTGGCCTACACGGGGGGCGTCATGACAATCAAGACTACAAACGCGCATTGGGTCGAGCGCTTCGTCTCAAGCTTTTTGAAAAAAACGCCTGAGTACATCGAGGAGCTGCAAGTCAAGGAACCGACTTTGGACGACATTTTTTCGATAATCACGGGCAAACGCGGACTTGAGATTGCGGAGAAGCGGCAATATGGATAAGCTGGCCGCCTTTTTGGCAATAGTAAAGAAGGACTTGAAGCTGTTCTTCCGCAGGCGCACCACCACCGCCCTCGTGGTGTTCACACCCCTGCTCATCATCATGTTCCTCGGCGTGCTGTTCGGCGGAGAGAAGGAAGTAGGCAGCGGCAGACTTGCCGTGGCCATATGCGACTACGACCAAAGCGAACTCAGCCACGAGTATGCAAAGGGGCTTTCTGAATTCAAGCTCTTGTCCGTGACCGACTATTCAAACGTGTTTGCAACTCAAGGCGCCTGCACAAGCTTTGCCACCACCAACACGCGCCGGGGCGTTTTCGCCTTTTCCCTCTCGTTTCGCAAAGGCTTTCAAGACGCCCTCGCAGCTGGGGACAAACAAGGGCTTGAAGTGGTGTTCGACAACTCAAAGCCAGAGCTGGTGGGATTCGAGCAGTATTACGTCGATGCAGTGACGCGGCAGATTTCCTCGCAGACTAGCGTGCGCTTCATCAGCCGCGCCTGGGAAAGGATGCGGGCGGCCGACGCCAAGATGGTGCAGGTGCTTGACAAATTGCCTGTTGCAATAGGCAACGTCGACCGGGCGCTTTACGAAGTGGGGAACCTCAAGGCGGGCCTGTCGCAATTCGACGCATCAGGGACGCAAGGCAAGGCACAGCAGGTAAGCGCAGGCCTCGCAAGCGCAAGCGATTATCTCAACCGCGCAGGCGACGCCATCAGCCAGGCGAGGGCAAGCATTGCGCTGCTTAAGGCAAGCACGGGAACGATAAGGGCAGTTTACGCGGACGTCTACTCAAAAGGAAGCATTGCGCAGGCAGCGCTTTCCACAGCAAGCCAACAAGCCAATTGCGGCACTTCAAACGCAAGCACAGCGTGCGGCAAGATTAATGAGGCAACCCAGTCGGTCAATCAACTAATGCAATCTATGTCTGGGGGCGTGAGCAGCCTTGACGCAGCTGATAATGCCGTCCTGAAGATTGATGGCTCTCTTCTAGCGGCGCAATCAAGCCTCAACTCCGCCTCGGCTACAATCAGCTCGGCAAATGCAAACGCGCAGGAAATAGGCAGGCTAGGCGGGGATGCCGACCTGCTCAAGGCACGCACTCTCGAGCAGGTGGATGCGCTTGAAGGAAACCTCACGAACATCAGGATGCGGCTTGTTGAACTAGAAGCCGACTTGCGCCAGTCGCACGAGGAAATTTCGGCAATGACCTCCCGCGACCCGAACTCCATCATAACCCCTATTGAACTGCAGCCACAAAACTCGTTCGACCCGGCGGATTTCAGGAAGCTTGATTTCGTAATCTACGGCGTGATTGCAGTTGTCATAATGCTTTCCTCCCTTCTTTTAAGCTCGCTCGTGCTTTTGAAGGAAAGGAACTCCGCCGCTTACGAAGAGGCGCTGCTCTCGCCAACAGGCACTTCCATCCAGCTTGCCGGCAAGCTCGCAAGCTGCCTCTTGCTGATGCTGCTTGAAATCGCCGTGCTGCTTGGAGTTTCTGCACTCATCCTGAATGTCAAGCTAGGAGAGCTTCCGCTACTGTTTGCGATTGCAATGGCCCTTTCGGGCGTTTTCATCCTCCTCGGCCTGGCGCTCGCCTGCCTCACGCGCTCGGAAAACTCGGCCGTGCTTTCGGCAATTGCAATAAGCATCCCGGCGCTCTTCATTTCCGGCCTCATCGTGCCTTACGAATTCATGCCTTCGGCAGTGCAAGTGTTTGCGGACTTCTTCCCAAGCTCGGTCGGCATCAACGCGATGAAAAACGCTTCCCTCTACCAAAACCTCACTGCCGCCGGCTGGTACACTAACCTGCTTTTATTCGAGCTCGCCGTTGCGGCGGCAATAGCGTACATCGCGATGAAGGCAACCCGCCGCGAATGATTAATAACCGCCTTTGTCAAACAGCAGTATGGCCAAAGAGTCCCGAATCCTGCTAGCCCTCACTATGTCGGCCATATTGTTGGCAGGCTGCGCAAGCCTGCCTGTAAAGGACGCCAAATCGTATTCTTGTCCAGATGGACGGGAAGTTTCAAATCCGGGTTATTGCGCAACCCCGACACCTGCATTCGTTGACGTGGCGCCGGCGGCTGACTCTTTCAACATTTGGTTAAACGCTTCGATCTTCCCTTACGAACATGTAGCCAGTAACAGCTACTTGGGACCAACTGAAGAGGACAAGCAAAAATTCTGCCAAAGGGGCGAGCCGGAACAGGTGAGATACTTTTTGAACGGCTCGTTCAAGGATGAGAATGGCAACCTTACTGCGCTTATTTGCAACTACAGGGGCGAAATATCCCCCGGCTTTAATCCCTCTGGCG
>CAZPDD010000077.1:0-6011 GCA_964585235.1 Microcaldota archaeon
TTCGTGACTGCAAGCGACACGGTGCTGTTAAGCAGGGCTTCGGGCGCGGCCATTGCGCCGGTTTTGAACTTCACTTGCGCCAACTCGAGCTATATCGCCAACAATACCCTCGTCAAGATTTGGTCGTACGCGGACTTGGACACTTTGCTTAGTTCGATGAACGTCACGCTTGGAATGCCCAACGGCACGAACGTGCAATTGGCGGCAGTTGAACAGGGCTACAACAACCTGAGCTACTCGAACAACTACACTTACTTCGTCACCCAGACGGGGCTGTACAACATCACGGGCAACGCAACTGACATTGACGGCCAGTCAAGCACGTTCTTATCCTCATTCACGGCAGTCAATAACACAGTCACAATCAGCCTAACATCTTTAGGCGCAGCTACGCTTGAAATCAAGGACAATGGCTGCCGCGCGGGAGTCAACTTCGCCTCAAACACCACGAACTCCCTCGGCGTTACAATACCCGCAGGGGTTTATGACATCGGAATGCAATCGAATAACACGTACGTTCTGCTCAAGGGGGTAAACCTAACCACAACTCCTAATTTCACAAACCTGTTTAACTACACAAGCTTTTCGGCAAACAATACCGCCCTGCCTTCAATCACCCGTTTTGTAAAGGAATTCGAGACCAAGGTCAATTCCTCTGTGAACTTTAGCGTGGCACAGGTGATTATCGACTACTCAGACGTTGCAAGCCAGGTTTTCGACCTCGACAAGCTCCAGGTATGGAAATGCTCGAACTCAAGCAGCTGCAACCTAACCCAACTGACTCCCATTAGCTTTCAAAACAACAAGACTCTCTTCTTCACAACGACAAGCTTCAGCGAATTCTTCGTAGTTGAAAACATAACGCAAATTGGAAACGTCGTCAGCGGGACCGGGAGTACGCCCGTAACAACGACCACCACCGTTACCACAATAAACAACATAATCCAAAACGTAGTAGGCGGCGGGACAAGCGGGTTGATTGACCGGCCGGGCCCGACGAGAATCAAGCTCTCGCACATCGTTTTCGCGCCGGCGCACGTGCAAATGCAGGGCAATTCGTCGATCACCGTGCCTATTTTGCTGCGCAACGATGACAACATCAACTACACCAACATAACGGTCAGCGTGGAAAATCCCGGCAAAAACAATATTACGGCAAACCTAAGCAGGAATTTCTTTGCGCGATTGCTGCCGGGCGGGTCGGAGTTCACCAACCTGACGATAAATTACACGGGCATTGAAACCGGCTTGTTCAACATCAGCATCACCGCAAAAGTAGGTTCGCCCAGCCTCAATGACACCGCGCCCATTTTCATAGAGGCCTTGCAGTCCGGCGGCAAGGGCGCGGCGCAGCTATTCAACGCCATCAACTTCGCCAAGGACCTCTTCAGGCAAAACCCCCAGTGCCTGGAGCTCACGCAGTTCCTCCAGGAGGCTGAAAACGCCCTTTCGGCAGGCGACATTCCAAAAGCAAGGACGCTGATTGCAACATCACTGGGCGCCTGCCGCGACCTGATCAGCCGGCCCCCTTCAACGAAAACCAAGCCAAAACTGGCGATTTCACTCGAAACGCTATTGTCCGACCCGCTCATGACCACGCTTTACATCATGATATTGCTTGGGGCAGTCGGGATAGGCTTGGCGGCAAGAGGAGGATTGGGCCGCATTCCATTCACGGGCCGCGGCAAAAAGGCCAGGGAACGGGAATAACCAGAAAAACTTTGCTGCAATGCTTCCAGTTGCTGACCGCCAAACTAGGCGAAAAAGCCGACACAAAGCCTTTTTAAGTTATTCAGTTACTGAATTATTCAGTTGGCGAATACTATGAA
This sequence comes from Microcaldota archaeon, assembly GCA_964585235.1. Lineage (GTDB taxonomy): Archaea > Micrarchaeota > Micrarchaeia > Norongarragalinales > UBA97 > JAGVFW01. The sequence continues at coordinate 1,830 of CAZPDD010000077.1, forward strand.
GTTTGTCGATAGGGAAAGCGAACTAGGCGAATTGCGTGAGGCGGAAAGCCTTTCGGGAAAGAAGAAATTCGTCGTGGTGTGCTACGGCCTCAGGCGGGTTGGCAAGACGCGATTGTTGCTCGAGTTTTTAAAGGACCGGGGGGCTTATTTTTTTGTAAACAAAAACAAGACTTCGGCCGACCTTCTCAAGGAATTCCAGGAACTGATGAAGGAAAAAAACGTGCTCGGTAAGCTGGAGTCTCTCGAAGATTGGGACGGTTTTTTCGAAGTCCTGTTCAAGCGGGAAATGCCGCCCGTTGTTTTCGACGAGTTCCAGAACTTTGCTTCCGTCGAGCCTTCGGTTTTCGGCATCATGCAGAAGAACATTGACTTGAACGAGGAAAAGCCCGGGCTTGTGGTGCTCTCCGGCTCGCTGACCGGCCTGATGAAAAAACTTTTCAGGGACGCGAAACAACCCCTGTACGGGAGAATCAAGAAAGGGATGAAAATCGAGCCACTTGGCTTGCGGCCGTGCCTGGAGTTCGGCAGCGAACTCGGGATGAAAAAGGAGGAAATCGTGAAGGCCTACGGCATCTTCGGGGGCTATCCTAAGTATTACGTAACCATGGAGGACTTCGCGCTTCAAAACAGGACGGCAGAGGAAATAATTGAATCGCTGCTGATGGCAAAAAACGCCCCGCTTGAGGACGAAGTCAATGCAATCCTGTCGCAGGAATTCGGGGCAAGAAGCGGCACCTATTACTCAATTCTCGAGGCAATTGCCAACGGCAGCAACACCGTTTCCGCCATTGCCGGCTACCTGCACACGACACCAAGCTCGCTGAGCCGCCAACTGAAGGAACTCAAGGACTACTTCGACTTGATTGAGCTCGAAAAGCCCTATGCCGGCAAGCGCGGCACCTACAGGATAAGACACCCGCTGATGCATTACTGGTTTTCGCAGATATACAAGAATTATTCGCAATACGCTGGTCGAAACCCCGAATTCATCGAAAAACTCAAGGAAAACCTGAACACCGCCTGCGGACGCGCCTTCGAACGCACGGCAAGGGAATTCATCGTGAGCGAACTCCGGCTGACGGAAGCGGCGAGGCAATGGGGCAAGATACCCGGCGCCAAAAAGAGCGAAAGCACCTACGAAATCGACTTGATTGGCAGGAACGCTACAACCACGTTTGCCTTTGAGTTCAAATGGAGCGGACTAACGGCAAACCAAGCCCTTGAGGAATTGAGAAAACTAAGGGAAAAAACCCGCTTCGTCCCCCGTTTGCCACCGGGGGTGAAACTCGGGGTCGTTGCACGTAAAATAGGGGAAAAACAAAAACTACGGGAACAAGGCTACCTGGCTTACGACCTTGAAGACCTGTAGAGAAAACTGGGGCAAAAAGCCCAAACAAAGCGCTTTTTAACCCTATGCCGCCACATTATATTTTTCGATAGCAATGAGTTTTCCGCCGGACTCCAAGGCAGGCAACAAGGGCCTGCTTGTTTTAAGCGACGGCTCTTTTTTTGTCGGCAGCGCAATCGGCGCCGAAAAAAAGGCCGTCGGCGAGCTTGTTTTCAATACGAGCATGACGGGCTACCAGGAAGCGCTTACCGACCCGAGCTACGCAGGCCAGCTGCTGACCTTCTCCTACCCGCTCATCGGCAACTACGGCGTGAGCGAAGAGGCGTTTGAAAGCACGGGAGTGCATCCGGCCGCCTGCATCGTGCGCGAAGCCTGCGGCACGCCGGACCACCGCCGCAGCAAGCGGTCACTTGAGGAATTCCTCCGTGCAAGCGGTACGCCGGGCCTCGAGGGAGTCGACACGCGCACAATTGTAAAGACAGTGAGGTCGCACGGCGTGATGCCCGCAGTCCTTGTGCAAGTGGAGGACGAAAAACTGCTTGGCGACGAGGCGGAGCTTGGCGCGCTCGTGGACAAGCTCGTGAAGGAAACCAAGGCATTCAACTACAGCGCGGTTGACTACGTCATGCAGGTGGCGTCGAAGAAGAAAACCGCCTACGGCGCCAAAGGCTTTTCCAAGAAAGTTGTTTTGATTGACTGCGGCGCAAAGCAAAGCATCATCCGCGAGCTGGTCAAGCGCAAGCTGCAGGTAATCGTCGTCCCGCCGGACACGCACGCGAAGGAAATACTTGCGGAAGAGCCCAACGGGGTAGTGGTGAGCAACGGCCCGGGAGACCCGGCCGTAATGCAGTATGCCATCAAGACAGTTCGCAATTTGCTTGGGAAAACGCCTATTTTCGGCATTTGCCTGGGCCACCAAATCCTCGGCCACGCCCTTGGGGGAAACACGTACAAGCTCAAGTTCGGCCACCGGGGGAGCAACCAGCCGGTAATCAACACTGAGACGGGCAGGGCTTTCATCACGGCGCAGAACCACGGCTTTGCAGTCAAGAACGTGCCGCGGGAAGTGGCCTCCGAATTGTTCACCAACGCGAATGACGGGACGAACGAGGGCCTGAGGCACGCCGAACTGCCCGTTTTCAGCGCGCAGTTCCACCCCGAGGCCAACCCCGGGCCGTACGACAGCCGCTACCTGTTCGACGAGTTCGTTAAATCGCTTGATTAGCTGCTCAAGGTGAAGAGAACACTTATGCCAAAACTAGAAGGGCTCAAGAAAGTCCTCATCATTGGAAGCGGGCCCATCGTAATTGGCCAGGCGGCCGAGTTTGACTACAGTGGCAGCCAGGCGTGCCGGGCCGTGAGGGAGGAGGGCATCAAGGTCGTGCTTGTGAACAGCAACCCTGCGACCATACAGACAGACCTCGACACTGCCGATGTTGTTTACATCGAGCCGCTCGTGCCCCGCGTGCTTGAGCGCATCATTGAAAAGGAAAAGCCCGACGGGGTGATTGCGACGATGGCGGGCCAGACGGGCCTGAACCTTGCCGTTGCGCTCAAGGAAGTTTTCGTAAAACACGGCGTCAGGCTCCTTGGCACCGACATTGACACTATTGAACTCTCCGAAGACCGCGAGCTGTTCCGCGACGAGATGCTGCGGATTGGCGAGCCTATCCCCGCAAGCCAGCGCGCGCACTCTGCGGACGAGGCCCTCGCTGCCGCCGCCTACTTGCGCTACCCGCTCATCGTAAGGCCGGACTTCTGCCTCGGCGGGACGGGCAGCGGAATTGCCCAGAACGAGTACGAGCTGCGCGAAACCGTTGAGCGCGGCCTCGGCGCAAGCTCAACTAAAAGCGTGCTGGTTGAGCAGAGCGTAGGGGGGATGGCTGAAATCGAGTACGAAGTCATCCGCGACGCGAAGGACAACTGCATCACCATCTGCAATATGGAGAACGTCGACCCCATGGGGGTACACACGGGGGAAAGCGTCGTGGTAGCCCCGTGCCAGACTTTGAGCGACGACGACCACCAGATGCTGAGGTCTGCCGCCATTAAAATCATCCGCGCGCTCGGCGTACGGGGGGCGTGCAACATCCAGTTTGCGTTAAACCAGCAGACGGGCGAGTATTACGTGATTGAAGTCAACCCCCGGGCGTCACGCAGCAGTGCGCTTGCGAGCAAGGCAACTGGCTACCCGATTGCGCGCGTTGCGGCAAAAATTGCGCTTGGCTATTCGCTTCCGGAAATAGAGAACAAGGTGACGGGCAAGACTGCGTGCTTTGAGCCGGCGCTTGACTACGTGGTCCTGAAGATTCCGCGCTGGCCTTTTGACAAGCTCAGGCTGCCGGCAGAGGCGCTTGGCACGGGGATGAAGAGCACTGGGGAAACCATGGCAATTGGCAGGACGTTTGAAGAGGCGTTCAACATGGCCGTGGGGTCGCTTGAGTTGCGAAGCGGGTACGAAACGCAGGCCCGCGAGCTTGCCGGCCTTGGGCCAAGCGAACTGCGGCTTTTCAAGCTGAAGGAACTTCTTTCCAACGGCAGGAGCGTTTCCGAGCTTGCGGCGCAAACGCGAATCAACCCGTGGTTTTTGGAAAAGCTGAACAACCTGGCGGCGGTGGACATAAATGTCCCTTTTTCATGGAGCCCGGACAGTGCCGCTCAAAAATATCGTCTTGAAATAGGAACATCTCAAGGAACCCATGATCTGCTTGATTCCGGAGAGGTAACCGCTGTCAGTTTTCCAATGCTGCAAACTCCGCTCGAGCTTCCGATTTGGGCTCGGCTTTCGGAAAAAATCGATAACACCTGGCAGGTTGCGCAAGAAATCGCATTTA
>CAZPDD010000078.1:0-5950 GCA_964585235.1 Microcaldota archaeon
GCTTGTCCGCGTTGCCGCTTGCCTGGATGCCGCCGTGCTGGTCAAGCGAAAAGCCGAGAATTGGCTTGCTGCGGTCGAGCAGGCCGGAGTTGAAGTAATTGCCAATCACCGTGCCGATGACGGTGTCGCTAATCTTTTCCCGGCCGTCAAGGAAGTAAAACGCCCCAAAGTCGTTCGTGCCGTCACGGGCGAAGGACATTCCCTTGCTGATGAGGGAACGGTGCAACGCCATCACCTCAAGCGCCGCTTCCAAGGCACCTGGGTTGCCAAGCGCTACGTCAATGCCAAGCGAAGCGTGCTCGTGCCTGCCGCAGGCGTTGAATAACGTGGAATACTCCTTTGCGTCGAAAAGCACGCTGTGCTTGTCCTGCGTAGGAAACTCGTAGACTTCGCCAACCAGCTCCCTCACCACTTCGGGGCTCGCATGTCGGGAAAGAAGGTGGTTGGCAAGCGCGCTTACCAGCCGCTTTTGCATTTCCGGCGCCAAGTCGTTGTAATGAAGCCAATTGCCCCCTCCGTCCTGAAGGGGAATGCCGTTGTCCTGCAGGAAAAGCGCGCACGCCTTCTCATCACCCGTCAGGCCGGGCAGGAGGGGTTCGGTACAGTAGCGAAGGAAGCTAACGAGCGTACGGCTGACGCGGCCGAAAAGCCGCAAGTCTTTTTTCGCAACAACAAGCCCCCGCTTTACTCCCTCCCCCACCAGCCATTGGTTGAGCTCAACCAGGCCGCTTGCGTCCTGCACGTCTCCAACTGCGCCCACTATTGCCAATTGCACGAGGTCCCAGTTGGCGCTTTCCGGCTCGCTTGCGCAAAAGACGTAAAAAGCAGTGCTTGCCGAGCACGCGTCGGTGCCGCCCTCGAAGCTGAACTCCATGCAATTTGCCTGCGAGTAAAGCGGCGAGTCTATTTTCTTCTGCGGGACGTGGTGGTCGATTACCGCGCAGGCGATTTGCTTTTCGACAAAGGCTTTTTCGAGAAGCTCGTTCTGCCCGCTGCCTAAGTCGACGAATACAACGCCGCCGAAACCCTCGCCCTCAAGCCGCTTTGAAACGAGGGCAAGTCCCTGCTCGTCAATCTTCTTTAGCACCTGCATGCCGTGCTTTTTTCCTGCGCGGGAAAGCGCTGCAGCGGCAACGCCGCCTGAGCTAAGGCCGTCGGCGTCGTAGTGATGGACAACCAGCGGATTGTCGATGGAGAAAATGAACTCGCGGACTTTTGCGCATTGCGCCAAAAAGCCGTCAAAATCGCCGCGCATGAAAGAAATTGCGGCGGCAGCAGCAATATTAAACACGCCCGCTTTTCCTAATCTCTAATGCCCCGCATTTCGGAGCGTACGCGCCACAGGATTGCCGAGCAGGTGCTCGGCCTGTTGCTTGACAAGTACCCAATCCCACTTACCACGCGGGAAGTGGCGGACGAGCTCGTGCGCGACAAGGAGTTCGTCAAAAAGATTTTGGAAATGCTCCGCAGCCAGGGCTTCGTGCGCACTTTCGCGAAAAAGACGGGCGCGACTTACTCGCGGTGGCTCAAGTGGCAGCTGACCGACGAGGGAAAAAAGCGGCTTGACAGCGCATGAAAACGAATTGAAAAAAATAGGGCTTGAATGAAAAAATCTTAAAACAAGGGATGCGGGGCTTTTCCCCGCAAATTGTTTCACGCGTACTTCTCGGCCCACTCGCCGATGACGGGCAGGTGGTAGCGTTCGCCCATCAGCGCCTTGTACATCAGCACGAGCCACAGTATGAGAGCGACTAGGCCGACTATGGGAATCAAAATCGCGCCGATTACGGTGATGCCAAGGACGATATTAATCACCACGATGGAGAGGGAGAAGAAAATGCTCTGGACTGCATGAAAACGGGCGAACGAATCGTCCTTCTTGACTAAGTAGACTACGATTCCGGAAATAATGCCAAGCAAGTAAGCGAGCGCGGCAATGATGTTGGAATTCTTTGAACCTTTTCCTGAAGAACGTGCCATGTGAAACACCTCGGGGTTAATTTCCATTCAGTACGCGGCCGCGGCTTTTAAATCTAACTACGAGAGCCAAAAACGGCTGCGGATGCGGGCCAGCATCCCGCCCAGGCCGGCGAAAATCCCGCCGAGCAAGCCCGCCACTGCGAGTGAAAAAACCGCGCGGACAAAGCCCGCTTGCAAGCCGAGCGCCTCGGAGAACAGCAGGCCGCACAGGGCTGCAAGGGCGGACAAAACGGCGCCGAGCACAATGGCGTACAACGTGCCCGCGCCGGCTTTTTCGACGGCATCAAACCCGGCCCACGCGGCAACTGCAAGTGCAATGAACAAAAGCAGGGTGCTGCCGAAATAGGCAAGCGGGTAGCCCAAGGCCCCGCGGCTTGCGTAGTAGTAAAGCAGTTGGGTGCCGGCCGCGAGAAGGGCGAGGGCAAGGAAGTGAGGCCACGCGAAGCCGGCTTTTGCGATTGGCCGGGCGCGTTGGTGCAGCTGCATGTATAGGGAAAGAAGAATCGCTCAAGATTTTTAAGCAACCACTTTGCGCTCAAAACTCGTGCGTATCGCCGAGTTCCGGCACCACGGCCTCAACCCCCTGCTTGCGGCATGCGCGTTCGATGTCAGAAGCAAGCTCGTCGCTGCTTGCGCCTTCCCCGTGGACGACGAAAACCTTCTGCAGCCCCTTGACGGAAGAGGCGAAGCGCACGAGCTCGTCGTGGTCGCTGTGCGCGCTGAAAGGCGCTTGCACGACTTTCATCTGCACTTCCACTTGCTTGCCGGCAATCTCGACTTCCTTCGCCCCCTCAAGCAGCTTGCGTCCGCGGCTGCCTTCAGGCTGGTAGCCGACGAGAATCATCGTGTTCTTGGAGTCGCCGCCGAGCTTCTCAAGGTAGTTTAGCACAGGGCCCCCGGAGAGCATGCCGCTTGTTGCGATGATGATGCACGGGCCGGAGCCAATGACGTCGCTGCGGTCGCGTTTTGAAGGGACCTTGTAGTCGGAGCTCTTGAACGGGTCGTCCTCGCTAGTAAGAATGCGGCGCTTTATTTCGTCGCGCAGATAAATCGCATTGTGGCGGTAGATGCGAAGCGCCTTAGTCACCATGCCGTCGAGGTAGATTGGGACTTTGGGCAGGATTTTGGAGCGCATGAAGCTCTCGACGATGAAAAGCACTTCCTGGCCGCGGCCGATTGCGAAAGACGGGATTAAGACCTTGCCGCCGGCTTCAAGCGTCCCCTTGATGTCGGAAGCGAAGTTGCTCGCGGTCGTCTTGCTTGCTTGGTGCCGCTTTTCGCGGGCGCCGTAAGTGCTTTCGATGACGAGCACTTCGGCCTCAAGGCCGAGCTGCGCGGGCGGCAAAAGCTTGGTCTCGCGCAAGTTGAGGTCGCCGGTGTAAAGAAGGCGCTTGCCGCCCGTTTCGAGGCGGACAAGAGCGCTGCCGAGAATGTGGCCGCTTTCGAAAAAACCGATTCCCGTTTTTCTCTCTGACTCGAAGTCGGAGAACTCTAGAAGCTCGGTTTCCTTAAGGAGCTTGATTACGTCCGCCTGCGAATACGCCGCGCCCCCCCTCTCTTCCTTTGCGAGGCGCAAATAGTCGCCGTAAAGAAGCTGGATGATGTCGCGAGTCGGCTTTGTAAGGAAAGTCTTGCCCGAGTAGCCGGCGGAGTAAAGCCACGGCGCGTAACCCGTGTGGTCGAGGTGCGCGTGGGAAAGCACGACCTTATCGAGCTCCCGGACGGCGTCTTTTTCGAGCAGGGGGTGCTCTTCCTTCTCGCCGAACTTGAGGCCGCAGTCAAGCAGCACCTTTTCGCGCGGGGTCTTGACGAGAAAGCAGCTGCGGCCGACTTCACGCGCTCCGCCGAGGAAAGAGATTGTGTTCACGAAATGATGTATGGGGGGAAGCAATAAATTAAGGCTTGTGGAGGGGGGTTTGGCCTTTTCAGGGGCCGCCGGGTGGAAGCGCGTTACGCAGCAAGTGCAGGGAGTGCAGTAGAAAAGCGTGGTGGCCAAGTACGTTGAGTCCCTTGCGCTTTCCAATTATTGAGTCGGTTATTGCCAAGGCGGGTCCGGGCTTTATTTCAAATTCCCTAAGCAGGTCCGCGAATTTTGAGTGCACCCGGCTCATGCTTCCTTCCAGGAGCTTGTCTGAAAAAAGTGAGGCGGACGCTGCTTTCTGGACCTCGACTTGCGTGTCCGCCAAAAGGTCCCTGAGCTTCACCCGCCATTCTCTCGCTTCCTTTGGCTGGCCGGCGTCCTCGTACGAGGTTATTTTTTGCTCGTACTTGAACCGCAGGCTGGCCTGCGTCCGAACTGCCTTTTTTACGCGGTTCAATTCCCGAAGCAGCGCACGTTGGGCAGGGTTCCTGCCTCGCCTTGATGAACGATGCAGTTGGTCAAGCGCCCCCGAGATATTCGGTTCGTCCATCAGGCCAATTAGCGCATCCCTTATTTGCTGGAAATTTTTGTAGACGCCGACGCTCATTGCAGGAGGGAAGTGGTTTTTACGCGTTCTTGCTTTAGAATACGCATTGGCCCGGGAAATTGCGTGAAGTGCCGCATCGGGATTGTTGGATGCGACGAAGTAGGGGATTGCGGCAGCTGCTAAGTGCGGGTTTTGCGTTTCCTCCGCCACTTTGAGAAGGTCGTTGCCGTGCATGGCAATTAGGTGCAATTGGCTTAAGCGCATGAAAATAATTCTAGAGGGAGGGTTTAAATCACCTTCAGACGCATTGGTTTTTTAGGCGGCCGTGCAGTAATATATCATGGCAGAAGGGGAGGCGGGTGCCGAGCTCGCCGCGTGGCGCACGCGGGCTCTTGCCTACAGGAAGATAGTCGAGCGGTACGCAGACGCGGTGAATGCCGGGGAGCAAAAGACAATTCCCGAGCTCAAGGCCCTCGTGAACGCGGCCGACCCGGCAGTGGCGGAGCTGCGAAAAAAAATCCTTGGCGAAATCAGCAGGACCGAAGCAGGCGCTTCCGCAGAAGCTGCCGTAAGAGAAACTGGCGAACAAGGGGGCGTTGAATCCCGCCCGCCTGCGGCCGAGCCTTACCGCTTCGAACGGGATTTTCTGGCCTATGCCGAACGCGCATTTTCCTTCGTCCAGTCGCTGCGCAAGGTTCAAAGCGAGTTGAGCGTTAGCTTCTGGCTTTCCCCAAGCGAGATAGTCGAGCTTGGCGCGGCAGACGCTTTCGACCGAAGCATCCTCCTTGCCGCACTGTTGCTCGCAGGCAAGTGCGACAACGCGCGAGTGCGCGTGCTTGAGCTCGAGGGCGGCAACCGCCACCCCGTGGTTGTTTTCTACTATGGCGAGAAGCAGCACTTGATGGACGCGAGCCAGGAGGCAAGCGGCCTTACCTTCACGGGAACGCTCGAGGAAATTTTCAAGAACTATTCCTACGAGGGAAAGAAAGTGGCGAAAAGCGCCTTTGAGTTCAACGACAAGGAATACAGCGAGCTTGAGTGAAAGCCTATTTGCCTTGGGGCAAAAGCCCCTTGTATTTAACGTTCTGGCGCAAGGCTCTGAAGTGGCGGCCGATGAGGCTGGGAAAGTTGGCGAAAGAATGGCCTTCGAGTTCGTGGCGGTTCCTCACTTCCACATCATATCCTCCTTTAACGGGGTCGTGAAACACGACGGCAACTGCAACGCGAAAGTCCGGCGGCAAGGCGGAATAAAGCTCGTCCGCAATTTCGGAAGGAGTGCTGCCATCGAATTTAAGTCCAAGAGGCGGGCCTTTGAATGACGGGACGAGTTTTTCGTTTTTGCCGGCATAGGTAGTCAGGGCGTCAAATTTCCCGGGCTCCAGTTTCATCCTAAAAAACTCTTTTTCGGCAGACCCATTGTGTTTGCGGCGGATTATGCCCAAGGCGGCCGATTTTCCGCGAAGGAATGCACTGATGCGAGGGGTGTAGATTGGCGCGTCAGGTTCGAAGCTCCAACTTGCGTGAGCTTTCACCAAGGCCACCTTATGGTCTGGTGCGTCCCA
>CAZPDD010000079.1:0-5801 GCA_964585235.1 Microcaldota archaeon
GAAGCACCCTCTTTGACTCTGCCTCGACGAACTTCTCGAGTTGCGTGCGAGCAGTTGAGAGTGAAATTAGGGAGTTTGCAAGCTCTTTTAGCGCAGCCTCGTCTTGCTCCGTGAAGTCCGAGCCGAAGCTGCGCTTTGCGTCCTCCATTATTGCCTTGGCCTTGCTTATTCCCACGAATTCAGTCAAGTCCTTTTCAGTAAGCTTGTCGCGCGAGCCAAGCGCCGCCACTTTTGCGTAGTTCTCCATGCTCTCTAGCTTGAACTCGGGGAAGTTGATTGCAAAAAACTCCTGCAGCCGCGAGAAAACAAGGCTCCTTCCGTAGTCAAGGTCGTCAATTGCCCGGATTGCCTGGATGAGAGTTGCGCCCTTGCCGGTGTAAGCTTCCTTTACTCCCGCGCGCGCGGCAGCAAGCAACGCGTTGCGCGTGGAAGCGCGTTTTTGAAACCCGCCGCGCGGGTTACTTGAAGCGCCGCCGCCAAATCCGCCTTCCCTTCCTCCCCGCTTGCCTCCACCAAAGCGCGGCTTGCCCTTTTGAAAACCGCCCTGGCCGCTGCCGTGGAAGTCCCGTCCGCCGCCTTGCGGCCTTCCGCGAAAACCCCCTTCACTGCCACCGGGCCTGCCGCCATCAAAACCGGGCTTGCCGGCAAAACCGCCGCGGTCAAAGCCGCCTTGCCTGACGCCTGCGCTGCCGCCAAAGCTAGTAGCAACGTCTTGTGGCCTGCCGCTGCCATAATTTGGCTTGCCACCTTCGCGGCCATCTTGTGAAACGCCGCGGGGACGCTCTTCGCGGCGAAAACCGCCTTCGCGCCTGCCATGAAAACCAGTTGGTTTACCGCCAAACCCCCCTTCTCTTGCAGGGCCGGCTTCTCGGCCACCGCCTTTGAACTCGGGCTTGCCAAAGTTACTGCGCTCGCCGCTAAAGCGCGGCTTGCCATGAAAGCCGGGCTTGCCGCCTTCACGTCCAGGCTCGCGCTGGAATTCACCGTCTTTCCCGGGCTTGTGGTAACGTTTGAAAGGCTTCAAAACTAAGCACCTAACAGCTACTAGGGCGAAGAAAGTATTTAAACCAGGTTTCAAGACTGCTTGAGTTCCCAGCCTAACGGAATACTTTGCGTATTGCGCATGTGCATTCGTTTTCTTGCGGCGCAAGGGCGTGAAAGGGCCAAGAACGCAAAAAGCTTGCGGCAGTTAGGTCCAGTAGCATTTAAAGCCTGTTTGCGCCTAATCTCTTTACGGGGCTGCTTTTCAGAGGGCCGTACAACCCAGTCCGGCAAGCGGCTTTACATGGATGGAAGTGATACTTCATTGTCTGTAACTAAAAGCGAGGGCTTGGCGGAGAAGGTAATCAACTTGTGCTCGCGCCGCGGGCTCATCGTGCAGGCAAGCGACATTTACGGCGGCTACTCCGGCTTTTTCGACTTCGTTGGATACGGCGCGGCGCTCAAGCGCAACGTCGAGTCGGCGTGGTGGAAGCACTTTGTCGAACGCAGGCCTGACGTCGTCGGCATTGACGGAAGCATCATCACCCACCCTACTGTCTGGCGGGCAAGCGGGCACACCGAGAGCTTCAACGACCCGCTTGTCGAGTGCGAAAAATGCCACGAACGGCTGCGCGCCGACCACCTGATTGAGGACGAGCTGAAAATAAGCGTAGACGGCGTCTCCATCGAGGGGTTGCAGGAGCTTTTGCGCAGCCACAAAATAGGCTGCCCCAAATGCAACGGCCCCCTGCAGTTTTTGCAGCCGTTCAACCTCATGTTCAAGACGAAAGTCGGCGCCAAGGACACGAGTTCCTCCGAAGCCTTCCTCCGCCCCGAGACTGCGCAGGTGATTTTCACCAACTTCAAGACCGTCGCCGCCTCAAGCAGAAAGCAGCTTCCATTCGGCATCGCGCAGATTGGCAAGGCCTTCCGCAACGAAATCGCCCCCCGCAACTTTGTCTTCCGCTCGCGCGAGTTCACCCAAATGGAACTCGAGTACTTCCTCCACCCTCAAAAGCTCGACGAATGCCCCCTTCTCACCAAGCAATTGCTTGCCACCAGGCTCAACCTACTCACGCAGGAAATGCGCGAGAAGAACGAGCCAGCCAAGGCAATGGCCTTGGAAGATGCGTTAAGACACAAGGTAATCGGTTCGCAGTGGCACGGCTATTGGCTTGCCGAGTGCGTCTCCTTCCTCCAGTCTCTCGGCATTGCCGCAGGCAAGCTGCGTTGCCGCAAGCACGCGCAGACCGAGCTTTCGCACTACTCTAGCGAAACGTGGGACGTCGAGTACGAATTTCCCTGGGGTTTCAAGGAGCTCGTGGGGGTTGCAAACCGTGCTGACTTTGACCTCAAGCAGCACGCGGCCCACAGCGGCGCCGACCTGACTGTCTTTGACGAGGAGACGAAGCAAAAGGTCGTTCCTGTTGTCATCGAGCCCTCATTCGGGGTGGAGCGCCTGGTCTTTACGCTGTTGATTGACTCCTTCAACGAAAACGCTTCCGACGAGGGGAGCACGGTTGTCCTCAAGCTCAAGCCGGTGGTGGCGCCCCTTGACGCGGGCATCCTGCCGCTTATGCGCAAAGGAGGGCTTGACGAAAAGGCCCGGCAGGTTTACGAATCGCTTCGCAACGACTTCCGCGTTGAGTACGACGAGAGCGGCAGCGTGGGCAAGCGCTACGCGCGTTACGACGAGGTAGGCGTGCCCTACTGCATGACAATAGACTTCGATACGCTGAAGGACAACTCCGTGACGGTGCGCGACCGCGACTCAACCAAGCAAGTTCGCGTCGACGTCTCCAAGCTGCCCGAGACGCTTGCCGGCCTGCTTTCAGGGACGCTCGAGTTTGCAAAGGCCGGCTCGCCAGTTAAGCGCTAGTTTTTCTTCAAGCACCAGCAGTTTTTTCGTAGCCTGAGACCCAAAATGCGAATGCCATTACCATCGAATAGGCGAGCGAGAGCAAGGCGAGGTTGGGTGCGATTGCCGCGCCGCTCCCGTTCAAGTCAAAGTAGGTCCACACTTTCATCGCCGTCCCAGAATACTCCGCAAGCATCGAGAAAAGCGCGGTGAAAAGAAACAGCCCGAAGGGGCTGGTTGTTGCGAGGGAAAGGGCGTAAAAGCCAGCGGCCGCAATTGCCGAAGCAACTGAAAGCGTGCCGTTGAGCAAGGGAAAGAGCAGTAGCGCGGCGCAAATGCCTGCAAAAGCGTGTCTGAAACTTATTTTCGACAGCCCCGGCCTCAGCGAGTCCGTCCACCAGCCGAGGATTCCCCAGCCAAGCGAAATCCACAGCGGCCCGCCAAGCACGCCGTCGTACTTGTAAATTCCCGCCGCTACGTTTGCCGTCTCGAAGAGCGTTGCGAGAACTGCGAGGCAAATCATGAGCCGCCTTACCGCCAAGCCGCTTTTGAAGACGAAGAGGTAGAAGAAAAGGGCGCCGAGAAGCAAGTCGGCTCCAACGTGGCCGAATGCCCTGACGGCATATAGTGTCGCAGGCACGAAAAGAACCGGCCAAAAGGAAAAGACGCTGGGGGACGGAAGCTTCACAAAACTTGTTTGCCTGAAAAAGCTTATAGCAGTTTGGCATCCCAGGCGGGCTCAGCTGTCAAGCGCTGGTTTTTTTTCCCCTGTTCTCTTTTGAGGATAAAATAAGCGGCTCCAATTGCAATGAGCGCAAGCCCTGCAAGTTGCCCGCGCCGACGATGCCGCCAAGCGCGAGGGAAACGGTGTCAAAGAGCCCGAGGGCTTTTCGCAGTTGAGCCACTCTTGTCTCACCACGGGGCCGCTTAAATACTTCCCTTTGCCGCCTTTGCTTGGCGTCTGTTTCTATCAATTCTTCAAGCACAAAATTGTTTCGCAGCGTTTTTTAAGTCTTTCAAGCCGTTTATTCTGTCGGGTGGTTGATTTGGCGTCAAAAGCTTTTCCAATCCTCGTTTTTCTATCAGTTTTACTTCTGCTAACAGCCGCTTTTGCAAGCGCCTTTCCAGTTGCTTCCGCAAGCCCTTCGCCGCAGCGGTGCCCATCAGGTTATTCGTGCACCAGCGCGGGCAATGAAGTGAGTTATTGCACGACTTTTTGCTCTTCGCGCGGACAGGAGTTTTCCGAACTGAACGGTTTTGGACAGCTTTGCGGTCCAAGCGGTGATTTTTGTGCCAATTCGAATGGAGTGTGCAGCTGCAGTGCGCCCGAGCCGCTTCCACTCATTTCGCCAACCCCCCGGCCGACTGCAAACCCGCAGGAGTTTTATGTGGATTCCAGCCTCGCCTGCTTTCCCTATGAAATATAGGTTGGTGGCTGAAAAAGCCCTCAAATGCCGTTTTGCGCCCCTTGCGCAAGGTTTTTTATTCCCCGGCAGCGTTTTTCTTCCTATAGTTTTGTTTTGGAGGTGTGAAGAATGGGATTGGTAGTCAAGAGCGAAACTGGTGACATGGTGAAGAAGAAGGGAATGCGCGCGTCAGGTGCGCTTTACGAGGCGCTTGACAAGAAAGTCGCGTGGATGCTGGGCGAGGCAATTTCGCGCGCGAAGGCAAACGGCAGGCAGACCGTAATGGCCTACGACGTATAAGGCTTTTTCCGTTTTTTTTTCTTTTCTTCCTTCCCGGCAATTCAAATGGTGTTTTGGAAAATGGTTTTCGAGTTTCTTGCAGTTCCCGGCCTCATCCTCGCAATCGTTGCGGTAGTTTTCATAGTCCTGGCGTTGTTCCTCGTCTCGGTTGCAAAGAAGCTTTTGTACAACACGGTGCTGGGCTTGCTTGCCCTCTTTGTCATCAACTGGCTAGGCAGGGACTACGGCTTTTCCATCGGCATCAACCTGCTGACCGTCGCAGTCACGGCAATCCTCGGCCTCGCGGGCGTCGGCCTGCTCATCATCCTGCACCTCGCGGGGCTCAAGGTCTGATGCCGGGGTTTGGTTAGCCAACTTAATTAAACGACTCAACAAACTATTTGTGTTGGTATTTTTGGTACACTCGCCTTCAAGCAAATCGAGGATTTACGTGGAGCAATTGCGTGCTGGCCGCAGAGCCTCCAAGCACTCGGTTCAGCTTCTTAAAGCGAGATCCGAAAATCCGCCGCTTGGGCTGTTCATATACGAATATTCCAGCGGCCGGCTTGCTTCAGTGAATTCCGGCGAAGATAATGTCTACTACTGGGTGCCCCCGGATTCTTCCAAAAAGCACTTGCAAAATGCGGCCAATTTGGCTTCTGAGCAGCGAAGCAAATTGGTTAGCGAGCCGGGGGTTAACGTAGCGGCATTTTCAATTCCAGCCGGCGCCAATCGATACCCGCAGTTTGTTACCCGCCACTCGGCAGTTGTTTTCAAGGACGGCGGGCCGCTTGGATTTCACGTCATCACACTTGATAATGGATTGAACTTGGAGCAAAAGGCCGGTATTGGCCCAACGCACGCATTCGTACCCTGCACGGAAGAGAAAGCGGCTGAAACTGCGGAATTCATAGCCAGGCACTCGCACAATTTCGCTTACAGGCAGCGGATTAACCCCCAAAAGTCGCAGATTAAGTTCAGAATCGTCGGGGCTTCGCGGGAGTTGCTTGCTGCAGCGCATGCAGAAGCCGAAGCCCTAGTAAGAAAAGCCATGCGAGCAAAGGACACGCCTTGAACTCCAATAATGGCCCATTACCTTCCTAGGCTTGCTAGTTCTTCAAAGAAATTCGGAAAGCTTTTTCCCACACACTCGGGGTTTTCAATGCGCATTCCCGGCAGGCGCAATCCCGCGACCGCAAAAGCCATTGCAATGCGGTGGTCGTTGAAAGTCCTTATTAGCGAGCCGCTTAGAGATTTGCTTTTTTTGCCTTCAATCA
>CAZPDD010000080.1:0-4139 GCA_964585235.1 Microcaldota archaeon
CCTTTCTCATTGGCATTTCCTACTCGCGCGTACTTTCTCGCAACGCACTCGCCTCTCTTGCCGCCTACCCCGCGGCGGTAGTGCTTGCTATGGCCAGCGCCTACATTCTTGCCGGCGGCATGGATTGGGGCAGATTCGCCGGCCTTGCCATTCCTGTCTCCCTTCTCATGCTTGGCACGCGGGTGTTGATGGAAGCTGCAGACGCTCAAACTGACGCGAGAACAGGCAAGCCCAATGTTGCCAACGGAATTGGAGTCAAAAAAACGGTTTTCCTCTCAACTGCCTTGCTGCTCGCAGGCTTGGCTGCGTCCCTGCTTTTTTTCTTCAGCCCCGGCCGCCTGCTCTTCTCGCTGTCGCTCGCGGCAGTTTTTCTCTTCGCCTCGCGCAAGCAGCCGGAAAAGGGGGTTTGGCTGGTTGCGCCTGGCGTGTTTGCCTTCCTCGTCTTCGAGGCGAGTGTTCTTCACGGAAGCCTTAGCGCGTAAGCAAGCGCAAGCACGGCGAAGATTGCGGCAGGGTATAGCGACGCGTGGTTGAAGTACTCAAGCGCGTCAGCCGGAAGGTGGCGCTTCAATAATTTCAAGGCTGGGGACAGGAGCAAGAATATTCCGGCCGCAGTTGAAGCAAGCAGGTAAAACCACCCCAGGCCTGCGTAATACGCTAGGGCGGCGTTGGCAGCCAAGGCGATTGCGGCAAAGGCGGCGATGAGCTTTGCGCTCGCTTGCGCCCCGTGGGCGGACGCGAGCGTCTTGACGCCGAGCACGCGGTCTTGCGAAATGTCGGAAAAGTCGTTGGGGATGTTCCTGCCGCCGACTTCCCAGGCGAAGAAAAGCACCCCAAGGGGCACAAGGACTGGAAAGTTGTCCCTGCCGCCTGCCGCGAACCAGCCGATGAACACTCCAACGGCGACAACCGCGCCTGCAAGCACAAACTTGTGTTTGGACACTAATGCCAGCTTGCAGTAAACGGCCTCAAGGACAACTGCCAAGGCAAACAACGCAAGCGCAACTGGATTGAGGAAGTAAAGTATGAGGACGGCGACGAATGCCATTGCAGTAATCCAGGCGACCTGCTGCTTCACGTTGACAAGGCCGGCTGTGAGGGGGTGGCGTGCGAACACTGAATCAATGTCCCACCCGCGCTTTTCCCTCGCTTTCACCGTCCGCAGGTCAAGCTCGTAGTCAAGCAAGTCGTTCATTGCGAACACGGCGTAAAGGCCCGCCGCGCTGCCAACTGCAAGAAGGGCAAGCAGGCCAAGGCCGGGGATGCCGCCGGTTGCAAGGAATGCACCGAAAAGCGGCTGGGCAATCGAAAGGGTTGACTGCAGCGGCCGCGAGGAGGCGAAGAGCGCCTTCAAGGTTGCAAAAAATGATTTCCCCATAGTCCAAGTGGTAAGGAAAGGGGAGGTAATATTTGTTCGCTTTTCCGTGGCTTTTCGCACAATTCCCCCCCGGGCTGATAAAAAACCCGAGCCTTCCCCCCGATCATCCCTGCATAAATGCATACGCGTGCCACAATACTCCAATTCCAAGCAAGCCCCACCCAATCAAAACCGCGCTTGCGCCTAGAAAACCATAGGCCAGCAATCCCATGCCAAGGCCGGCGATGGCGTGCGCAAAAGAACTTTCTTCAGGGTGCTTCAGCGCGTATTTCCTCATTTTTTTGAACAAATCAATCACCTGAAAACAACGACAGGCTGCAGCCTATTAAATGCTGCTACGCGGGAACGAGCGTGAACAGCATGGCCCCCGGATAAAGCTACGCCGGAACGAGTTTGCTCAACTCGATGCTCTTCGCGCGCTTGAAGTCGCGCGCTGCCGCGGAGATTTTTGCCGCCTCGCCCTTGAGGATGAAAATCTCGAGGCACTTGCCGTCCTGCAATTCCTGGTGCAACTGCGTCCTTATCACGGCTTCGTGCTTGTGACGCAGAGCCGAAACATCGCGCGAAGCGTTGTCCGGATGCATAGCAATCAGGATGGCATCAACAGTCCCGCTGAGCTTCGCGTATTCCCTGTTCTCGGCGACTAAGAGCCGCAGGCCTGCACGCAGCATCTCACTTCTTCCCGAAAAGCCCATTTCCTTCTGCAGCTTGTCAAGAGTGCCGAGGATTTCTTCGTTCAGCGAGATGCTTACTATTGCCACGATAGGAATAATGTTATTAACCTTATTTAAGCGTTGCCATAAAAGTTATTAACAAAACCAATAAAAGTATTATCCCCCCTCAGTGTCTTTGAACTGGATGGTCGCCGGCCATGGAATTAACGCAGATTGTTCTCTCCCTCATACCTTTCCTCTCAACCCTTGCCGGGGGGCTGGTCACCCTGCATCTGCGGGGCCGCGGGACGCACTATTTCCTCGCCTTCAGTGCCGGGACGCTTGTCGCGATTTCCTTTCTCGACTTGCTTCCCGAAGCTGCCGGTATGGCCATGAGGAACTCAGTTGGCCTCGGTTTGGTTTTCATGACCGTGCTAGCTGGTTTCCTTACCTACCACCTGCTTGAGAAGCTCATCCACATCCACACGCATGCCCACGCCGCCCCGCATGAGGAAAACGCGGTCGGCATTCTCGGCGGCTCCGCCCTTGTTTTCCACAGTTTTCTTGACGGCGTCGCAATTGGCACTGCATTCCAGGCAAGCTTCAGCCTGGGCATGTTGATTGCCCTTGCAGTCATTCTCCACGACTTTTCGGATGGGGTGAACACCGTTACGATAATGCTGAAGTCCGGCGCGGCCAACCGCAAGACGCTGTTGTTCCTTGGGCTTGACGCCATTGCTCCGGTTGTTGGCGCATCCGCAACGCTGCTTCTATCCATCCCCGAATACCTGCTTGCCTTCCTCCTCGCATGGTTTGTCGGCGAATTCCTCTACCTTGGCGCAACCGACTTGCTTCCAAGCGCCCACAAGCTGCAAAGCTCGGCAAAAACAATTGCCGCGACTTTCGCCGGCGTTGCGCTCATTTTTGTCCTGACGCGTTTTCTCACATTCTAGGCCCGGGGGGAGTAAAAAGGGGAGAGGAAGTGCCCCCCCAGTTGGAGGGAAAGCTTGGATTCTGAGCTGTTTTTCTACAAATTTCCGTGCGCTCTTATGGTGCGTAGACGAAGCGCTTTAGCCCGAGTTTTTTGGCAAGAGGCAGGTTCATCGCAGCATAGTATTTCGTCTGCCTTTCAACCACGCCCCACTGCTTCTTGTAAGGCTCGTCGCCTATGCCCAGGTCGTAGAATGACAAGTTCATTGAAATGGCCCGCTCGACGTCTTTTTTAAGCAGGAACGTCGGGATTGAAAGGCCCTTGCTCGAACGGTCCCACCAGCAACCGAGGTAGTAAAGCCCGTTTTCCCCGGGGAGGGAAATGTGGACTCCAAGCAGCTTTTCCCCCGAATAGGCGCTCAACGTCAAGGCCTTTTTCCAAACGTGCAGCCTGCGCTTGAAGTCCTCGGGCCCCTCGTTCCAAAGCTCCAAAAACCACTTGGAAGATTTTTCAAGCGCGTGCTTCTCATTTGAGACGATGCGCGTGTCGGCGTTTTTCTTTTCCACCCGCCGCAGGTCCTTTCGAAGGTCGGGAGACAGGCGAAGTTGGTCGAATGAATGCGGCAGGGGGATTTCGTTCGTCCTGCTCTCCTCGCCTTCTGTTCGAAAGCCGACGGGGCAGTCGGGGTGGATGTCGTGCACGTAAAATGGGTGGGGCAAGTGTTTCAAGTCGCTTTCCTCAAGCCACGCGTAGGGCAGGTAGTCGACGTCCTTCCACGTCCAGTAGAAAACGTCCGGCCCCAAGAGGATTTTTTCAAACTCCATTCTCATTCACTGTCCCCAAGCTTGTGCCAGTCCCAGTAGACGATGAGCTCGTGGCTGCGCCAGTTGCCGCCGAGCTTCTCCAAGTATTCCTTTTCCTTGCGCGTTGCGACGACGTGGGCTTGCGAATCGACGTCCAAACCGAGCTTTTCGGCCAGGAACTTCTCTACCGCCTCGTGCACGCAAAGCGCGCGGAAGGATTTTATCCTGTCCTTTCCAAGAATTCCCTTGTCCACGAACACCTGCTTTCTCCGCCTGCTCCATTCCGCAACGTGTTTTTCCCTCTTGACGATTATCGCGTCGGAAATGCGGTGGCCGGCGAAGTCGAGCGAAACGCGGTTTTTGGAAAAACGCAC
>CAZPDD010000080.1:4239-5562 GCA_964585235.1 Microcaldota archaeon
CCTGCCCAGCAACAAGGCCTGCGCATTCCGCCTTTAAGTTTCGAAAGTGCCTTTTCGATACGGATATTCCGCGTTTCCACTTTTTTGCCCGACGTGACCCAGCATATCCACTCGTTGCGCGCAAGCGGCGAAATATCTTCCCATACCGCCAGGGCGGCAGGCGTTGAAATAAGGGCTGTTCGCAAGTCCGCCGGCATTTTGTGCACAACGCCGCCAGCAATTTCTTTCTTGGCCATAAATCATTTTACGCTAGTATGCTTAAAAACAATTTCTGGCGACCATGTTTACTTCGTACATTTCCGCATATCAGGCGGGCGGAAAATTTGGGCATATCTGTAAATCGTCCAAGTGCAGGGGGAGTGCGCCTAGACTGGGCCTAGGAGCTTAATTCTAGAGACACAATCGTGTCGCAGGCTATAAGTAGTCTCAAAATTTTACTCACCCTGTTTGAGTACAGTATATTGTTGCAAGAGTTCTTGCGCGAGGAAGCTTGAAAACGGTGCGTGGTCGCCTTTGTCTGCTTGTTCGATTGCGGCGTAGTACAGTTCTTTGTTACGTAATTCTATTATCGCTGGTGGGAATTCGTTTCGCATGAGAATCCAGTTCATCAGCAACCTTGCCATCCGGCCGTTGCCGTCAGTGAAGGGATGGATTTGAACTAGCCGGTTGTGCATCCATGAGCCAAGTTCAACTGGGTGCAGAGCTCGTCTTTGCTTCCGGTATTCCCTGAAAAGCTCCTCCATCGAGTGCGGAACATCTTTTGCCGCTGGTGGCTTCCAGTTAGAGCCGCCAATGCCCACTTGGCTGTCGCGGTAGCCGCCTTGAATCCTGCAAGCAGTGTTCTTAGTAACTTCATACTGCACCTTGCAGATGAAACTCTTGTTCACTTGTCCCTTGTAAGACTTGACAAATTCCCAAGCATCCTTGCCATTAAGCACCTCGATTACGTCATTAGTCTTCGCGCCCTGCGGGGTAATTCCATCCGAAAGAATCAACGCGGTTTGCCGCAAGGTAAGCGGATTTCCTTCTATTGCGTTAGTGTTGTAAGTGTATCGTACGAGAAAATCGTTTGGCACCATTCCTTCTGGAAAGCCCTTGAATGCAACCACTGAAGACCGTAAGTCCTCCAGCCTCTCCTCAATTTCCTGCGACAACCACCTTGTCTCATAGGGCTTGGGAGCTTTCTTCTCCAGTTCCGCAAAGTACTTTTGCAGTTCGTCGTGTCCGGGAACTTTGCGGCCCAAAAAGACGCGGACTTTCTTAACTTTTGTGGGTGAAAGGCGGATGCTCTTGACTAGGTAAAAGTAGTCGTGCTTGCCGTGC
>CAZPDD010000081.1:0-5400 GCA_964585235.1 Microcaldota archaeon
TGCATTAAGTCAATGAATTGATTCAACAACGCCGGGGCTTTATTTTGTCGCACTGCAATCCAATTATTCCCGGACCCGAAATAAGCGTGGATTGTGGTTGGGCGGCCTATTTGATCCTGGGGTATATACAGGTTGCCGTTATGTGTGATTACTAACGCCTTCGCCGGTCCCTCCAGCATTTGCCTATAGTCATCCGCCAGGCAGGTTTTAGCCAGCTCTCCAACCTTTTTGCCGGTAATGCGAAAAGAGTACGGAAAAACGTGATGATCTCTAAAGCCGTAACGTTCCCCTTCGGGATCTATTTTTAGATCGCCTCGCCACATCCCTAATGGCACGCACATGCGGAAACCGGCTTTTGTAAAAGCGTCGTTCAATGCCAGCGCCGCGGGATTCTCCACGAGCGGCGTTAACCCCTTCCTCCGTTTCACTAAGTTTATTCCTGCCAGAACCGAGCTTCTGGCAGTCTTTCTCAATTTTTCTCTAATACCCATATGTCTGTTTATCCCTTCAGTTGTTTTTATACCTTGATGCGCGCCCGTTTCATTACAGCTGCTGCGATAGGCTCGTCCGTGTATGCGCGTGTTTTTATTTTTTCTTTCGCTGAAGCTTACCGGTGTCTTCTTTGCCCGAAGAAATGCTTACCTACTACGCGCGCCTTCCCGACCGCGAGTTTGCAGTTGAGCTGAAAAGCCCAACTCCGCAGCAAGCTTCGCAGGCAGCGGTTGCAGTGATGGAGTCAACCCGGCAAATCGCTTTTGAGTACTCGCCAATCAACTGGGGCGAAATACGCGCGCTTGCGGGCGGTGCGGGCAAGACAATTTCTCCTGGGCAGCTGGCCCAAGAAGTCTCCTCCATCAAGCAGGCGGCGCTCGAGACAAAGCTCGTTGCGTTTGTCGAAAAGACGCAGGCAAAAGAGGTTTTCGACGACCCCCTTGCCAAGAAGCCAAAGGGCGAGCCTCTTGAAATAGCCTTGAGTGCCTACTTGGCCGCGCTTTTTGATGCAGCATTCCCGCCTGAGGCGGTTGCGTGGCAAAAGCCGTCGAAGGAAAGGCGGGAAGTTCGCCTGGTTGCAAATTATTCCGGCTGGCAGGCGGTGAAGAAAGTCGACGTCGGCGCTGCAGAGAGAAAGGAAGTGGTTGCGGCAGCTGCAGGAATTTTCGAGCGCGCGAAAGGCAAGCTGCCCTCCGCCCTGCTTGGGCTGCGGGTTGGCGAGTACGAAGCTGCGGTTGAGGCCTTTCTCTCGAAATATCCCGAGCGCAAGAGCTTTTCGCGGCTTGGCGAAATCCTAACCGCGGCAGTAAGCCACGTGCCGGTCGTCAATGCAGTTGCAGGCGGGGACAAGCAGCTTGAGGCGCGGCTGCAGAAGCTCTTCTTCTACTCTTGCTTCGAACGCGCGGGCTTCACGCCGTTCGTGAGCGCGGAAGTGGTGGGCAGAGTGTGGCCCGAGTTGAAAATCCCCAAGCCACGCGGCAACTTTGGCGCAAAAAAGAAAAAATGAGCCGCAGCAAGTAGTTGCTCAAGTGGTGGCGCCTGCGACAAAAAAGGCTTAAAAGCCGCAGTTGCGTAATGCGTTCGTGGAAGCAGAACTGACCCAAGTGCTAAAAATTCTCGTGGCATCGCTGCTGGGTGGCGTCATCGGCTGGGAACGCGAAAGGCGCGGAAAGTCCGCCGGAATACGCACTCACTGGCTTGTAAGCGCAGGCGCGGCATTATTCACGCTCGTCGGCATTGAATTGGCTCCATCTGCCCCATCCGCAATCGCCTCGAGCGTAGTCACCGGCCTCGGGTTTCTCGGCGCAGGCATGATATTGCGCGACAAGAGCGGCGTTCACGGGCTCAATACCGCCGCCAGCGTGTGGGCAACTGCGGCAGTGGGCGTCGCAATCGCCGCAGGGCTGTATGTAATCGCCATTGCGTGCGCTGCACTCATTTTCGGCGTTTCCTTCATTCCCCACGTGCACCCCGACCACGAGGAAGAGCCCGTACGCCGATTGAGACGCGGCCGCTGAGTGGGGGCGTTAAAAATGCGTTTTCGCCTAAATTAGCCGGGCGGTCTTGACGGTGAAGCACTTCCTGTTCATCGCAATTGCATTCGCAGTCCTGTCCATGTCGGTTTTCGCCGCGCTTCCCGGCGGCGGGGGCGGCTCTACCCACGCCGCGTGTTCGCAAGATGCAGACTGCGCAGTTGGCAAGTACTGCTCTTTCGGGGCGTGTACGGGATTAAGCACGGCCTGCGTTGCAGACGGAGTGTGCGTTGCCGAATGCGGCCGCGCAAGGACGCCAGACCCTGACTGCAACATTGCAACGGCAACGCCTGTTTCTTCAACCGCAACTCCATCCTCTTTTCCAACCGCTTCATCAGCTTCTTCCACTGCGGCGCCGGTTTCTTCCCCTTCCCCAGCGCTAGTCGACCGCTGCGGCAGTTTTGGGACTGCGCGCGAACGTTTGAAGTGCAGGATAGAGCTGCCTGATGACCGCGAGTACGACTACGAGCCGGAGGAATGCCGCGCTACTGCGGATGCAACTGCCCGCGGGCAATGCAATTCCTGGTACAAGGCAACTCAAAAGTGCTTCGAGCTTCCCGACGATGCGGGAAGGTTTGCCTGCGCGAGAAAAGCCCTTGGCGTTTCCTCGGTCCGCGAGTCAATTGCCGCCTGCAACGGCGATTCAAGGTGCATAGGGCCCGCCCGCAGCGTTGCCTTTGCGCTTGTCAAATTCCGCTTTTACGACCTTGAGGAACGAAGCGGGGTTTTTTGGAAGGCAGGCGCGAGCGAGGCGACCGTGCTTGACCTCGTAGCCGCGCTCGAGCAGCTGAAAGTGGATTTCAACAACGCGAAAACAAACGGCGAGCGGACGCAAGTGGTTTTGCAGGTGCGCTCAGCTTGGCGGGAATTCAAGGCAAAGGCAGTTGCGGAAATACTGGCGAAAAAATAGGTGGGACGTAAGAAATGAAAAAAATTGTTTTGTTTTTGGCGGTATTCCTTCTTGTTTCCCTAATTGTTGCAGGGTGCGTGAAGCAGGGCCAGCCCCCAGGCGCAGGGCCTTCTCCAAGCGCAGTTGCGAGCGCCTCGCCCTCCCAAACTGGCTTGCCGCCGGAAGTCGTTGCGGCTAACAATTCCGACGACGGGCTTGACGGCGCGCTTGCCGACCTGAACGACTCGGGCGGCTGAAGCGCCACTCTTTGATGAATCTTTCAAGGCGCAGCACGGAGCTTGCGACGAGCGCAGCTGAAGAAAGTTTCAGTGATGCCCGCCTGAGTGTTCCTTGACTATCGAGTGGCGCATTCCCGCCAGGGCGAGCGTCACCGCCGCGGCGAAGAGAAAACTCTCGGCATTGGCAACAACCGCCGATGTCATCGCAAGGAATGCGGTGGTGCACGTGACAAAGTCGTAGACAAAACCGGTGTGGTCCTCGCCTGACATTTTCTCAACCTAGTGCTTCGAAAAGTCCGATTTGTGTTTTCGGTAGTACTCTATTGTTTTGGTTAGGAGTTTGTAAGCTTCCCTGTCGCCGCCGTCTGCTCCAAGATAGAGTTTCTCGTTTGCAAGCAGAAAGTCCATCGCAGGGTCAACGTGTTCGGGAGAGAGCATCCAGTGGTGGAGTTTTCCGCCCGGCAACTCGATTACATTCCGTTCTTTCAGGTCTTCGATTGCACGAATCCGCGCCTCACCTTCTTTAATCCTCCCTTCCTGGTCTTTGAATCTAAGCAGGTGAAGCTCGTTTCTATCGTGTATCATGCACGGGCCGAATCCCAGCCAATGTTTAATCAGCCAGTCGTTCGGCAGCCTTCCGCCGTAAGCTTCCCGATAGGATTCCCTGACGAGGACGTCGCCATGCTCATTCAAAAATTCCTCGAATCGTTTGTCGGCTTCCATCTTAGGCCAGTGGTGATAGTACATCGACCTAAGTTCGTAATCGCAGGTATCGACCGGAAGCCCATAATCGTGAGAACTCATCCCCCCTCGGAAAAAAGCTCTTTTACCCGAAGCGTCGTAAAAGATTTTCAGACCACAATTTTTAAGCAGAAAATTTTCTACCGCTTCGGCAAGAACTCTTGCATGAGGGGTGCCCATTTTTTTCTGCTTTTGCATACCCTCGAATACGCTTTCCTTCACTTCCACTCACGCAGCATTCTTGCAAGCAGCCGCACGCCGACGCCGGTTGCGCCGAGGCAGTAATACGGCTTTTCGCGTTCTGCCCACGCGGTTGCGGCAATGTCGAGGTGCACCCAAGGGGTGTCGCCCACGAAGTTCTTGAGAAACACGGCGCCCGCGATTGTCCCCGAGTCGCCCTGTCCCGCGCCGACGTTCTTCATGTCCGCAACGGCGCTTTTTATCTTCTCCTCGTACTCCTTGTCCATGGGAAGCTCCCACGTGCGCTCGAATTCCTTCTCGCCCGCCTCCGCCACTTTCTTGGCCAACGCGGCGTTGTTTGTCATGAGGCCGGAGCGCACGTCGCCAAGCGCCACGAAAACAGCGCCCGTCAAAGTCGCGAGGTCGATGACGGCCGAGGGCTTGAATTCCTTGACGGCGTAGGCAAGCGCGTCGGAAAGGACCAGGCGGCCTTCCGCGTCAGTGTTGATGACTTCGATTGTTTTTCCGTTCATTGCCGTGACGACGTCGCCGGGCTTGGTTGCAGTGCCGCTTGGCAGGTTTTCGCTAAGCGGGCAGACGGCAACCACGTGAAGCGGGAGTTTGAGCTTCGAGCAGGCGAGCATCGCACCCATCACTGCGGCCGCACCGCTCTTGTCGTGCTTCATCTTCTCCATGTTGAGGCCGGGCTTGATGCTGATGCCGCCGGAGTCGAAGGTAATCCCCTTGCCAACAAGCGCCAGGGGCTTTCCCGAAGAATTCGAGGGCTTCCATTCCATCACTACGAACTTGGCGGGCTGGACGCTTCCTGCCGCGACCGAGAGGAATGCGCCCATGCCGAGTTTCTTCGCATCGCTTGCCTCAAGTGCCTTGAAGGAAATGCCGTTCGCCTTTGCAAGCTCTGACATGCGAGCTGCAATTGCAGTTGGCGTTCCAGCTGGTCCGCTTTCGTTGCTGAGGTCGCGCGCGGCGTTTGCGCATTCGCAAACCGTGGCCGCGTAGCTGACGGCCTCCTTGAGTCCTACCCCATCGCCGGAGACGACGGCGATTTCCTTCACGGGCTTGGCCTTGCTTTCAGGATCGGTAAAGTACTTGTCGAACTTGTAGGCGGCGAGCATCGCCCCTTCCACCACCGCAATTGCAGCCTCGCGCTCGTCAACTGCCTGCGGCAGCGCTGCCGCGATGTTTTCAACCCCCAGCGCTTGCGCAGTTGCGGCAAGCTTCCCCCCCGCAGTGCGCATCAAGTCGTTGTTGAAGTCGGCTTTCTTGCCCAGGCCGTAAAGAAGCACGCGCTTCAAGCTTTTACTCC
>CAZPDD010000082.1:0-5240 GCA_964585235.1 Microcaldota archaeon
TTTGTAAAGGAACGTCGGCGGCGAGGGCGGCGGTGGCACGGATGGAAAAATGGAGCAGTACCTTTAGCATCAACTGCTGCTTGCGCAGCGTCGCGTACGCATCCGTCTCGTCGAAGCTGTTCTGCTGCAGGTAGTCCTCGCGGAGCATCTTGGTCGCCTCGAGAACCAGCCTCTCCTTGTCGGGCAGCGCGTCGGGGCCGATGAGCTGGACTATGTTCTGCAGTTCCGCTTCCTTCTGCAGAAGCGCCATTGCAGTTCCGCGCATCTCGAAAAACTCCGGCGACACGTTCTTTTCATACCACTCGCGCAGCTCCCCGAGATAAAGCGAGTAGCTTTTCAGCCAGTTGATTGCGGGATAGTGGCGGCGGCGCGAGAGGTTCGCGTCAAGCGCCCAGAAGACTTTCGTAACCCGCAAAGTGCCTTGCGAGACGGGTTCGCTGAGGTCGCCGCCGGGCGGCGAAACTGCGCCGACGACCGTGACGCTGCCGCCGCGCTTTGGCTTCTCGCCAAGGCAGGAGACGCGGCCGGCCCGCTCGTAAAACTCAGCCAGCCTTCGCCCCAGGTAGGCGGGATAGCCCTCTTCGCCGGGCATTTCCTCCATGCGGCCGGAAATTTCGCGCATTGCCTCAGCCCAGCGAGATGTGCTGTCGGCCATTAGCGCAACGTCGTAGCCCATGTCGCGGAAGTACTCTGCAATAGTGATGCCCGTGTAGATGCTGGCTTCGCGGGCCGCGACAGGCATGTTGGAGGTGTTTGCGATGAGCACGGTGCGCTGCATGAGGGGCTTTTGCGTCTTGGGGTCAACAAGCTTCGGGAATGTCTCAAGAACCTCGCTCATTTCATTGCCGCGTTCGCCGCAACCGCAATAGACTATTACATCAGCGTCGGAGTACTTGGCCAAATCAGTCTGGTTGACAGTTTTTCCGCTCCCGAAGGGACCGGGGATTGCCGCGGCGCCGCCTTTGGCAATTGGGAAGAAAGTATCCATGATGCGCTTGCCGGTGATGAGGGGCGGTTCGAAGTGCTTCTTTTCCTTCACGGGACGCGGCAGGCGCACCGACCACTTGTGCGACATCGCCACGGGCTTTCCGCCCACTTCGCAGATTTCCTGAACAACGGTAAAGCTGCCGGCCTTTATGCCGCTCACCTTGCCCTTCAGCCCCTTTGGAACCAGGATGCGGTGGTCGAGGCTGTATTCCTTGACGATGCCGAGGATGTCGCCGGGCTCGACGGAATCGCCGTTTTTTACTTTTGGCTCGAAAGCCCATTTTTTGTGGCGGTCAAGTGCCGGGACGGAAATGCCTCGGGCGATGAAGTCCCCGCTTTGCTTTCGGATGGCCTCAAGGGGCCGCTGGATGCCGTCAAAAATTCCTGCCAAAAGGCCGGGCCCGAGCTCGACGCTCAAGGGCGCGCCGGTTCCCTCGACGGGCTCGCCGGGACGCAGGCCGCTTGTCTCCTCGTAAACCTGGATGCTCGCGGAGTCTCCCTTGACGGAGATGACCTCGCCCATCAGCGCCGACTCGCCTACTTTGACAAGCTCGTTTATTTGCGTGCCGCGCATGCCGCCGGCCTCAATGACGGGACCCGAAATCTTCGAAATGAAACCCATTGCTAAACCACCCTGTTCCTAAAAATGTTACTTCAAATCCACGCCCATTGCCTTCTTTATGAGCGCAGCGAGGCTTTCGCCGCCCTGGTCGGCAGCGCGCTTGCCGGGAACTTCAACAACCGCGGGCTTTGCGACTAGCGACAATTCCTTCCTCGTCTTTGCCGAAAGCGAGTTCAAGGCCTCCTGCGTGATGATGAGTATTCCGGCGTCGCTTCTGGCGAGGGCCTCGCCAACGCCTGCCTCAGCCCCCTCCGCATCGCTCACCGCATGCGCTTGCGAAACGCCCGCGAGGCGGAAGCCAAGCACGGTATCTGCATCGCCAACAACTATTATCTTGTCCAACTCTTTTTACACCAATTTCCAACCAGCTTTGCAATACGCGGATTCTACGCCGCGCTAAGCACCCGCTCGCGTATCTCGTCCTTGACATCGAACTGCGTCGCATAGGCGATTTTGCGCAGGGAATGCACTTCCTCCTGCTTTAGGTGGAGGAATGCGACGATTACGCCCATCGATAGCGCGGCGCGCGAGACGGTCTGGCGCGCCTTTACCAGCAGGGCGCGGTCAAGATCGGCCTCCACTTCCGAAAGCCCGCCTTTTTTAAGCGCGGCCTCCAGGCCGGCGGCGTCAAGATGCTTGAGCCGGCAGAATGCGGCGAGGGATTTTTCCACGCTTTCCTCCGCAAGCATCTGCTTTACGAGCTTCCTTCCCGCCCCCGGCGCCAGGTGCCTGCGGATTTCGTCGCTTGATACGCCGCTTTTTTTCATGCGCAGGATGACAAGGGCGTTGGCAAAGTCAAGCTTGTCCCGAATGAAGCGGAGGGTGAACGCATCGCCTGCAGTTGCAAGCGAGGAGGCGAGTGCGGCGTAGTAGTGCACGTCAAGCGCGGAGGTCAGGATGCGGAAGTCGCCGTTCTGGGTGAATTCCTTTTCGCATGAAGCGATTGCGGGGGCATAAGGCGTTTTCTTGAGAACTGAAACCACCTGCGCAAGGTCCCCGCAGGCCAGGAGCTTTGACAACAGGGCCGCGCTCTCTTGCTGGGCTGGAAGCAGGTCGTCCATGCCGACTGGCTTGCCTATTGCTTTTGAGGCGATTATTTTCTTGACGTTGTTGATTTCCCACTGGCGCACCAACAGCGTGTAGAGCGCAAGGGAGTGCCGGGGGATTATTGAGGCGATGCGCTTGAGGGTTGCGACGAGGTTGTCGTCAAGCGCCTGCTTGACAAGCTCGAAGCCGGACAGGCGCGTGCTTTGCGCAACGAATTCTGACTTGTAGGGACTCTCCTCAAGCAGCTCTATGAACTCGTCAAGCGTGCGCGAGTCAAGCAGCTCGCGCATGCGGTCGCGGTCAAAAAGCTTGCTTTTCATGGCCTTGACGCGGGAGTTTGCGTAGGCGAAGGACAGGTCGTACATCCTCATTTCCTCTTTTTCTTCACGGCCTTCTTTGCAGGCAGGGTTTTTTGCCGGATGGATTTTTTCTTGGCAACAGTCCTGCCTTTTGAAACTTTCCGCGCTTTCTTTTGTCCGCCTGCAGGCGCAATCCTGCCGCCGAAAAAGTGCCCGTAGGCAATTCGCGCAAGCTCGTCGGCGCGCTCTTCAAGAAGCCGTTCGAAGGTGTAGTCTACGCGGACGCGGCCAGCCGCGTCCTCGGCAATGACCCCGCCAAGGCAGTTGATTTCAGAACGGACCGGCGCGTGCCTGCTTGCGAGGGGGCGGTCCTGCTTGCGGCAGTAAAGCACTGCAGTGCCGCCGATTTCCGCAACCGCCTTCTTCGCAAGGGAGGAACATAGCCTTTCGTAAAGCGCTTTTTTCTCCCCCGCCTTGGCAGAAGCGAGCGCCCCGAGCTTTGCCCGCAGGCGGTCGATTGCGTGAGCGATTATTTTCTCGCGCGCTTCGGCGAGAATGCGCTTTGCGCGCAGCTCTGCGCTTGAGACCTTGCGGCTTTCCTCGACAGCCAAGGCCTCGCCTTCGGCCCTGCCTGCGGCAATTACCTTCGTTGCCTCGCCACGCGCTTGCTCGAGAAGCTCGGATGCAGTGCCCTGGGCTTCGCTAAGCAAGGCCTTCTCCTGCGCACTGGCCTTCTCGCGCACTTCGTTCAAGAGTTCTTCAAGCCCCATTTTCAGGCAGACACCCCACTGGCCTTCCCCCAACCGCACTTGCCTTCCCCGGCTTCTCAAGCCTTGCCGGCGAGGTTCGAGATTATGAGGAAAGCCACGACGAATCCCAGGATAACGAGGGTTTCGGGCAACGCAAGGTAGATCAGCACGTTGCCTTCCTTGCCGTCCTTTTCAGCAAGCAACCCCATGCCTGCAGCACCTATAGTTGCCTGCGCGTGCGCAGTAGCCAAGGCCGGCACGGCAATCGCCAAGCCTGCTCCAAGGGCAACGAGCCCTATCCCAAGTCCTTCAACCATTTTCCTTTCACCTCATTGTTTTGCGTAAGGGCGAGAACGGCTTTCCACCGCCGGAATAAAACTTCGAGAAAAACTCAACGTAATGAAGCCTGAGGGTGTGCAAGCCGCTTTCAAAAATGCCGAGCGCAAGCGCGCCCGCGTGGCCGACGACTAAAAGCAATCCGAAGAACAAAAGCGACAGGATTGCCGACGCGATTGCAACCACGCTTGCGCCGTGCGAGAGCGCCAGGGAAAGAGCCTCGAAACTCTGCCTGACCGGCAGCTGGTTGACCACCTGGGAAAGGATGACGCCGCTCAGGCCCAGTGCCATGATGCGCAGGTAGGAAAGCGTGTTTGCGATGATGCTCGGGATTTCCACAAGCGCAGTAATGCCCTCGAAGTAATAAAGCCCGGCGACAGACGCGATGACGAACCCCGTGTAGACGGCCGAATAGGCGGGCGGGAAAATGTTCGGCACTAGCAGCGAACCGGCTGCTGCTGCGAGGGAAAACTCCAGAACAAGCCACGCGAGCTTGGCGTACGCGTGCCTGACGTGCCCGTGCACGAAGTTGGAGTAGGCGCCGATGAGCAGGCCGAGGGCAATATGCAAGAGCGCAACGAGCAGGACGACGCCGATTAGCAGCTCAATGCCGTGCGCGCTGCGGTGGATGGCCGGGTGAAGCTCAACTCCGAGCATGTCCTCGCCTCCGAAGAACTCGCCGTAGACGAAGCCGAAGGCCGTTGCAACCGCTCCGCTTAGGAAAAGCATGCCGGACAGGTCCTGCGCGAATTCGCCCTTGAGCTTGAAGCGTATAGCAAGCGCGAGCAAGAGCGTCATCAGGCCGTAGCCAACGTCGCCCAGTATCATCCCGAAGAAAAGCGGGAAAGTCAGTGCGATGACCATGGTGGGGTCGATTTCGCCGCTGTTGGGAAGCGAGAAGAAACGCACGAGGAACTCGAAACGCCGCAGGAGCGGCGGGTTTTCAAGCAGCACCGGCGGCTCTTCCGAAGTGCCGGCGTGCTCGACTGCTATTTTCTTGGAAGCTGCAACTGCAAGCAAATGCTCGAGTTCGGAAAAGCGCTTTTGCGGCACCCAGCCCTCAATGATTTCAACAAAGTCGCTGCGGCCGAACTTGCTTGGAAGCTCGGCCTTCCTCGCGTGCTCCTCAAGCTCGAGGCGCACTTGCGAAAGCCTCGGCCCGTTCTTTTGGCCGAATTCCTTGACGAACTCCGCGTGTTT
>CAZPDD010000083.1:0-5233 GCA_964585235.1 Microcaldota archaeon
GAGCAGGCAATTGGCTTTGCAAACGAGTATGCACCCGAGCACCTGCTGTTGCTGGTTGAGCGGCCGTTTTCGTGGGTTGCAAAGGTACGGAATGCAGGCGCGGTTTTCGCCGGCAATTACTCTAGCGTTGCAGCCGGGGATTACGGCGCCGGCCCCAACCACGTACTGCCAACTGGCGGGGCTGCCAAGGGCTATTCCGGCCTGTCGGCGCGCGATTTCGTGCGCGAGATGAATTACCTCAAGCTCGACGAGCCGGGACTCAAGGCAATTGCCGAATCGATTGTTACGCTGGCGCAGGCCGAGGGGTTGACCGGCCACGCGGCTGCTGTGAAAAAGCGTTTTGAGGGGAATAAGGAATGAAACCAAGGATTGCAGTGCAGGAGCTTGCGCCTTATGTCTGCGCGCGCGACTTGTACAAGCAGGGAAAGGTCCTTCTTGATGCTAATGAAAACGCCTTCGCAAGCGCTAGCATCGAGGGCGTCAGCCTCAACCGCTATCCCGACCCCGAGTGCACGTCATTGCGCCAAGCGCTTGCAGAGTATTGCGGCGCAGCTGAGGCGAAAATAATTGTCGGCAACGGCTCTGACGAGATTATTTCGATGGCAATAAGCGCCTTTTGCGGCGAGGGCGACAACGTGGTGAGCGTGCAGCCAGGGTATTCGATGTACGGCGTGCTTGCCAAAGCCGCAGGCGCGCAGGAAAGGCAATGCGTGCTTGAAGAGGGCTTTCAGCTGGATGCGGAGAAGGTCTTGAAAACTATTGACTCACGCACGAAAATCATTTTCGTCGTTTCCCCCAACTCGGTGACGGGGGCTGAAGTCGACCGAAAGGAAATACGCAAGCTGCTTGAAGGCTTTGACGGCGCGGTTTTCGTCGACGAGGCCTACTACGAATACTGCGGTGAAAGCGTTGCAGGGTGGACGGATGAGTGCGACAATTTGGTCGTCTCACGCACGCTTTCCAAGGCTTGGGGGCTTGCGGCGCTGCGAATCGGCTATTGCATTTCAAGCGGGGAAAACATTGCGGCAATGCGGAAAGTCAAGCTGCCGTACAACGTCAACGCCTTAAGCCAAGAGGTTGCAGCGCGGTTTTTGCGCACCGGCAGGCAGGCGATGCTTGAGAATGTGCAAAAGACAATTGCCGAGCGGGAGGTGCTTTGCGCGCAATTGGCAACCCTCGGCTTGGAGGTCTTTGCAAGCTCCGCAAATTTCGTTGCAGTGCGTTTTCCCCAAGGCATTTCGTCAGTGCAGGTACAGCAGATGCTTGCCGAA
This sequence comes from Microcaldota archaeon, assembly GCA_964585235.1. Lineage (GTDB taxonomy): Archaea > Micrarchaeota > Micrarchaeia > Norongarragalinales > UBA97 > JAGVFW01. The sequence continues at coordinate 1,272 of CAZPDD010000083.1, forward strand.
AGGGGAGTGATTGTCCGCGACCGGTCAAGCCTCCCGTCAATGGGAAACTGCAGCCGCATCACTGTCGGCACGCCGCAAGAGAACGCCGTTTTGCTAAGGGAATTGCGCGAGATTTTGACGGAGTTGGGGAAATGAAACTGCTTGAAGGGGTGTTGGTTGCGGCCGATGTCGACGGCACTATCGTGGAGAATGACACGATATTCGATTTCTTCGAAAAGTACGGGATGCTTGAGGAGGCCAAGGCAATAAACGAGATTAGCCCGGGCGCAGACGTGAGCGCGGTCCTGCGGAAAATAGCGGCGCAAAACGAGCTGGATGAAGGGGATTTCGTGAAAATTGCAGACGATGCAAAAATCTTTGCCGGCGCGAAGGAATTTTTTGCAAAAATGCAGCTGCTCGGCTGCCGCGTGTGCCTGCTGACTGCGACTTACGAGCCAATAGCCCGTCGGGTTGCAGGGCGGCTGGAACTGGAAAACGCAGTTGTGTGCGCCACAAGGCTTGCGAAAAGCAACGGCAGGATTGTGGGGGTCGAAGGCAGGGTTATGGACGCGGGGGAAAAGCGGCGCGCGCTTGAAATAGTTTGCAGGCGCGAGTCGATCAAGCCCGGCAACGTTGTCGGGATTGCCGACTCTGAAAATGATGCGCCATTCATGGAATTGGTTGAGGAAAACGGCGGACTGTGCTTGTGGAAGCCGGAATACGCCTCGCTTGAGAAAAAAGTGGCCGAGTGGGCAAAACGGAGGGGAAGAGAATGAGGAATGCTGCTGTAGAACGCAAGACGGGTGAGACGCATGTTTCGGTTGAGCTTGAGCTCGACGGGAAAGGCGGGTATGAAATCAGTACGGGCGTGCCGTTTTTCAACCACTTGCTCGAGCTGTTTTCAAAGCAGGGGCTGTTTGACCTTAGCGTGAGCGCGAAGGGGGACTTGCAGGTGGACGACCACCACACGGTCGAAGACGTTGCAATCGTCCTTGGCTCTGCGTTCAAGAAAGCCTTGGGCGAAAAGAGGGGCGTCTCTCGCTACGGCTTTTTTGAAGTGCCGATGGACGAGGCGCTTTCCCGCGTTGCAATTGACTTGAGCGGAAGGGGCCTTTCGGTGGTGAAAGCCAGCTTCAGGCGTGAGGCAATCGGCGGGCTGTCGACGGAAAACATCCCGCACTTCTTCCAGTCGTTTGCGCGCTCGGCCGAGTGCACGCTGCACGCGCAAATCGCCTATGGGGAAAACGACCACCACAAGGCAGAGGCGCTGTTCAAGGCATTCGGACGCGCATTGAAGGCGGCGGTTGCAATTGAGGAGCGCGCGCCCGAGGCGGTGGCAAGCACGAAGGGATTGCTGTGATTGGAATACTCGACTACGGCATGAGCAACCTCGCGAGCGTCAGCTCGGCCTTTGCAAGACTGGGTGAGAAAACTCGAATAGCGAGGCGTCCGGGAGAGATTTCTGCTTGCGATGCGCTAGTGATTCCCGGAGTCGGCTCGTTTGCCGCGGCGATGGAACGGCTGGCTCCACTGCGTCCGGCAATTTACGCATTCGCCGAGAGCGGCAAGCCCGTCCTTGGCATTTGCCTCGGGATGCAGGTGCTGTTCGAGAAGGGAAGCGAAGGCGGCGAGGTTAAGGGGCTCGGGCTGCTTGCCGGAACAGTGGAGAAAATGGGTTTTGCGCCAAAGCTGCCTCACGTAGGGTGGAACCAAGTCGCTTGCAAAAGGCCGTCGCCGCTTTTTCGAGGTCTTGGAAAGGAGTGGTTTTACTTCGTGCACTCGTATGCCTGCAAGCCCTCGCAGGAAGCCGATTTGCTGGCGGTCACGGAATACGGCCAGTTGTTTGCATCTGCGGCTGAGTGGGAAAATGTGTTCGGCGTCCAGTTTCACCCCGAGAAAAGCGGCGAGGCAGGCGGGCGGCTGCTGAAAAATTTCTCGGAGATGGTTTGAATGAATGTGATTCCGGCAATTGACTTGCTTGGAGGGAAGGTTGCGAGGCTTTCGCAGGGAAAGCGCGCGAGCGTACTCTTCTACTCGGACGAGCCGCTTGAGGTTGCAGGGGAATTCGTTGCGCAGGGGGCAAAGTGGCTGCACGTCGTTGACTTAGACGGCGCATTTGGAAAAGCAAACAATCTTGCGGCAGTGGGGGAGATTGCCTGCAATTCAGGCGCCAAGCTGCAGGTTGGCGGAGGCATCAGGAGCGTGAAGCAAGCGCAAGCCTTGTTTGAAAAAGGCGTGCAGCGCGTCATCGTGGGAACTGCTGCACTGCAAGAGAGTGCGCTTGGGGAATTCGCTTCGCGCTTTGGCAAAAAAGTTTGGGTTGCCTGCGATTTGAGGCAAGGCAAGTTGGAAGTAAAGGGATGGACTGAAAAAACAAGCCTTTCCGCCAAGGAGTTTCTTGCACGCGCGGAAGGAACAGGAGTTGGGGGCGCGGTTGTAACGGACATTTCACGCGATGGAGGGGTGAAGGGGATTTCAAAAAAGTTTTTCACGAAAGTGCGCAAGCAAACGCGGCTTGAGTTGGTTGCAGCCGGGGGAGTGAGCTCTGCAGCGGACATCCGCTGGCTTGCGAAAGCAGGCTTTGAAGGTGCAATAGTTGGAAAGGCTCTTTACGAGAATAAACTCTCGCTGCGCGAGGCGCTGGAGGCAGGTGGGGAAAATGCTGGCTAAACGGATTATCGCGTGCCTTGACGTGAAGGGCGGCAGGGTGGTGAAGGGAAGGAATTTCACCGGCTTGAAGGACGCGGGCGAGCCCGCGGAACTTGCCCGGCGCTACGCGTGCGAGGGGGCTGACGAAATCGTTTTCCTCGACATCAGCGCAAGCTCGGAGAAAAGGGGCACGCGGCGCAAGTGGGTGGCCGAAGTTGCAGCAGGCCTCGACATTCCCTTTACTGTTGGGGGCGGCATCTCTAGCGTCAACGATGTGCGCGAAATCCTTTCGCTTGGGGCGGACAAAATCGCCCTCAACTCTGCGGCCCTCAACCGGCCGGCGCTCATTTCAGAAGTGGCCGCCGTTTTCGGCAGCCAGTGCGTGGTGGTTGCAATTGACGCGAAGCGAGCGGGGAAGGGCTGGCAAGCCTGCGCGTACGGCGGAAGCAGGGAAACCGGCAGGGATGCCGTTGAATGGGCTGAAGAATGCGCGGGCTTGGGGGCGGGGGAAATACTTGCAACCAGCATTGACCGCGACGGAACTGGGAAAGGATTCGACTGCGAGCTGACCGAGGCAATTGCCGCGAAAGTTGGAATTCCCGTTATAGCGTCCGGCGGGGCGGGAGGAATGGATGATTTTGCGCAAGTGCTTGAAAAAGGAGGGGCGGACGCGGTTCTTGCAGCAGGCGTCTTCCACCGCAAGGAAATCGTCATCGGTACGCTCAAGCGCTTCCTGATTGCAAAAGGCATTTTGGTGAGGAAGTGAAAATAATGGAAAAACTTTTGCCGCTCATCGTGCAGGATGCGGAGAGCAAGCAGGTGTTGTCGCTGTTTTACGCAAACGCTGAGAGCCTGCGGCTCATGAAAAAAACGGGTTTTGTATGGCGCTACAGCCGGCGGCAAAGAAAGCAATTGATGAAAGGCGCCTCATCAGGCAACGTGCAGCAGCTCGTAAGCCTGGTCCGTGATTGCGACAAGGACGCGTTGCTTGCAGTAGTCAACCAGACTGGAACCGGTGCGTGCCACTTGAAGCGCTGGAGTTGCTTTGGGAAGGAAAGGCAGCGCAACTGGGGCGTGCTTGACGAGCTGTGCGAAGTCATAGCAAGGCGGAAGAAAAGGCCGAGCGCAAAATCTTACGTCGCTTCGATAGTGGGCAGGCCGGAAAAAATCGGGGAAAAACTGGTCGAAGAGGCAGGCGAGCTGGCTGAAGCCCTGCAGGAAAAACCGTGCAAGGAGGTTGTGTGGGAGGCGGCTGACTTGCTTTTCTTCACCCTTGTAGCGCTTGAGAGCCGGGGTGTTGAAGTGCAGGAAGTGTTGGGGGAGCTGATGCGCAG
>CAZPDD010000084.1:0-5124 GCA_964585235.1 Microcaldota archaeon
CACATTCTGGCTGCGCACGCTGCCGCTCTGGATCGCCGCCCCGCTGGCCGGGGTCACCATCGCCCTCTACGGCCGGGCGTCCGGCACGGTCTACGCCGAGTTCCTGCTGGCGAAGGTCAGCGAGGGGTTTGTCGAAAACGAGCCGCTTGTGCTCGGCATCGGCACGGCAACTACCGTCGGTTTTGTCTTAGGAAAGGCCAAGGGAAAGAAGAAGGCTGTTGAAGTCAGGCTGAAGAAAGTCGTTTGCGCAAAGGCGGGCGACACTTTCGCGGTCTTGCGCCGCAGCGCCAACCGCTGGCACTTTTTCGGAACCGCGAAAATCGTTTGAAAAAAGGAAGGGGGTTGCGAACTATTCTACTAGCGCCAGCAGGGTGTGGAAGTTCTGCTCAACCGTCTTTCCGCTGCCGTTCATTTCCTTGACAATGCCCTTTGACTTGTAGTATTCGAGGACGGGCTCGGTGAGCTCGTGGTAGACCTGCAGGCGCCGCTTTATCGTCTCGGTAGTCTCGTCAGAGCGCTTGGTGAGGGGCGCGCCGCAGTTGTCGCACTGGCCGGCAGAGCGCGGGGGCCAGTACTCGAGGTTGTAGATTGCGTGGCACTTGCTGCACGTGAAGCGCTTTTCAATGCGGCGGACGAGCTCTACCTCGCCAACCGTGATGTTAACGACGGCGTCGAGCTTGATGCCGCGCATTTGCAGGAAGTGGTCGAACGCCTGCGCCTGTGGCAGCGTGCGGGGAAAGCCGTCGAGCACGAAGCCGTTCTCGACGTCGGGCTTCTTGAACCGTTCCTTGACAAGTGCGATGACGATGTCGTCACTCAGCAGATGGCCGTTTGACATCAGCTCTTCAACTGCGATGCCAAGCGGGCTTTTTTTCGCAATTTCGTCGCGCGTAATCTCGCCCGTGGAAATGTGGGGTATGCCGAAGCGCTTTGAGAGCATCTTGGCGAAAGTGCCCTTGCCGACTCCCGGGGGGCCGAACATTACGAGCTTCAAATTCTTTTCACAACCGCAAAAGGCGCTTGCGCTGCGAACTAAAACTGCGAAAAGCCTCTTGCAATTCAATAGAGTGAAAAACGCTTTTAAGGCCTTGCTCAAGCGGTCCGCAAAGCAGGGGGGCAAAATACGCTTTAATAGCTTTCCCAGCCTCTCTTCTTGGTAATGCCAATGGAACGCACGCTCGTATTCCTCAAGCCCGACTGCCTGCAGCGTGAGCTTGCGGGCGGGGTCATCACGCGCATCGAGCGGCGGGGGCTCAAGATAGTGGGGATGAAGATGATGCGCCTGGGCAAGGAATTCCTGCGGGCGCACTACGGCCACCTGGCCGACAAGCCGTTCTTCCCCCGCATAGAAAAATTCATGTCAAACGGCCCCGTCATCGCAATTGCTGTTGAAGGGTTCAACGCCGTCGAGGTGCTGCGAAAGATGGCGGGAGTGACGAAAGCTTACGAGGCAGAGCCCGGGACAATAAGGGGCGATTACGGCCTGAGCATCCAATGCAACTTGCTTCATTGCAGCGACTCCAAGGAAAGCGCGAAAAAAGAGCTCGAGCGCTTTTTCGCGAAAGACGAGCTTTTCGAGTGGAAGCAGGCTAACTTCGACCACTTGTACAGCGACGAGGAAAAGTAGTTACTGCTATCGCTTGTAGAGAAAACGCGGACGCAATTTTTCTCTATTCCGGCTGCCGCCTGGACGCGCAAGCTTGGCATTTTCAACCCAGCTTCTCCCTCTTTTTACGTATTCATCGAAGGCAGTGAGCTTTTTTGACTGGCGGGTAGCAACCAGAAAATGGCGGACTATGCCGGCAGCCGCATCAAACTGGTCTAGCCGGGATGCGGCATAACCTTGGGCTGATTCCGGACTAATTTCGTGCTCAAACCCCCGGCGGGCGGGCACGCTGTCTAGGTTCAAATTGCTGTTTAGGGCGGCTAGGAACAATGCAGGCTCAAGCGCCCACCCGTTGTAATGCACTTGCGCACCTTTGAACGTGGTGGAAAGCTGGTCCGATAGGGTTTTCCATGCACTGCGCCTGAAGGCGAAGACGCCGGGAAACCCTTGGTAGGCTTGGCCCGTTTTTACCGCAAGCTTTATTGCCTCCGCGGGCTTGAGGGAGCCCGGGTCAAAATTCGGGTTTGCGTAAGTCACCATTGCGCTTACCAACACCTCGTTTCGCGCCGTTACGTGCGGCATTTCAGCCAAGGTAGTCAGGCCGTCCTTCCACACTCCCTGCACGAGATGGCTTTCCCCATCGTTCACCAGGCGCTCGACTATGCCGCCAAAATCCTCGGATTCCTTTAGGTGGTCGGGCATTGCTACGAAAACGAACTGGGGGTTGTACTTCGCTATTCCTGCCCTGATTCCCTGCAGCACTGCTGCCCCGAAACCTTTTCCCTGCTGAGGTAAGAGAATTCCGGTTTGGCCCGTTGGACCTACGGCCTTCCTGAACGCATCTTGAGCCTCGGGGGGGTGGATGAAAACGAATTTCGGGGCGCAGCCTTGCTCGCCAATGTGTTTTGCAAGGTTTGAAACAACTTTTTCGATGCGCTCCAAGTCGTCCCTGCGGTTTGCCCCAGGCATCACAACAAGCACTTTTTGAGCCAATCAAGTCACCGAATGGGAGCGGGCCCGGGGGGATTTGAACCCCCGGCGTCCTGGTTAAAAGCCAGGCGCTCTGGCCAAACTGAGCTACGGGCCCGTAGGTAGAATATTGTTAAAAACAATAATAAGGGGATGCTGGAAGTGCCCGCTGCAAAGCGATTTTAAGCAGGCCGGGGAAAAAATAAACACGTGCAAAAAAACGCTTTTGAACAAATGGCGAAGGAAACAGGATTTAAGGTCTCCAGCTTGCGGGAACGTGGCGGGAGGGTGGTTGAAGCCCGCCTTTCGTTCAAGCCGCCTTCAATGGCCTATCCCGGCGGCGAACTGTCGCCCAAACTCAAGGCCGTTGCTGACGCCCATGACAAGAATATGCAAAAACTGGCCAACGACATTGCAACCATGATGTTTGCCACCAAAGATAATCCTCCCGCTAACCTTAAGAGTGAATGGGATGCGTTGAGGGAAGACTTGTCAAAAAAATTGAAGGCTGAGAGAAATTTTGATGAGCATGGCAAGGAAAAGCCGCCGTACAAATGGCCTCATCTTGAGAACCACGTGTTTGAACGCGAGGGAACCAAATATTCCCTGAGCGTCTACCCAATTCAAGGCCGCCTGATTGTGCAAATGATGGAAGAAAATGGGGTGAGACTGAATCAAAATCCTGCTTGACACGAACATCCTGCTTTTGCCGGTGCAGCGCAAGCTCGACGTGTTCCGCGAGTGCGAGCGGCTTGCCGACGGCGCTTGCGAGTTCGCCGTCCTGCGCCCAACTGTCAACGAGCTCAAGAGCATGGCAGCGAAGCGCTCCAAGGAAGGCATTGCCGCGCGCATCGCGCTGCAGATGCTGTTGAAAAACGGGGCGAAAACGCTCGAAAGCAGCGAAAGGAAGGCTGACAAGGCGATGGTGGCGCTTGCGCGGGAGGACAAGAAGATAGTTTTCGCCACCGACGACGTGATGCTGCGCAAGAAGCTGCGCAAGCTCGGGGCAAAAACCGTCTGCCTCAAGGGAGGCAGCACGCTAGGCTGGTGCTGAGTGGATGAAACGAATTCAAAGACTTTGGGAACAGGCCGGAAAAGCGGTTGAAACTTGGAAAAATCGCGGCCTGATTGCGTTCCCCCAGGCACACTACGCCAAGGCCAACCGGGGCCAAGTGGAAATTACCAACCAGGCGACCTTGAACAAAGGCAGGCTCTCAGGAGTAAGGGGCGTCCGACTTTTCGCATCGCCAACACTTGAAGAAAGGACTGAGCAAGGGCAGGAGCTCGGGGTTCTTGATAAACGGTACAATTGGGATTTCATGGAAGTGCTGAAAGGCAAGTTGGGCAATTTCGAGGTGCATAACACAACCGCCCATGCGATTAAAGACGGTAAAAAAATCAAATTTCAGTGCGCGTTAGTTGAGGAAATCCAGGAAAGAGCCGCCTACTACCAGCTGCCTTCCCGCCAGCGCAACCGCTTCAAGCGGTGGTATGACCCGGTTCTCGATCTAGTTGAGACACAGGCAAGGGAGCAGGGAATCCACATGGTTGCCATACCGACCAAGCAAACGATTGCAGGCTATGTCAGAAGGCACGCGAACGTGGCTGATAAAGTTGTGGACCAATTCTACGAAAGATTCCCCTCAAGGCGTGGTTACGTAACCAAAACGCTGTTGATAAACAATTTGCCGCAGGAATACTGGGTAAAGGAATTAGTCTAGTTCAATTCCCTGCTCTTCCGCCTCTGCCTTGCGCTCGATGCGGGCTTTTGTGAGCTTGAGGGCGAAAAAGCGCTCGGCCTCCAGGCGGTTGAGAGCGTCCTGTATGGTGCGTATGTTGCCTTTCAGCATGGGCTGGACGTTGTACTCAAGCGCGTTGACGCGGCGGTTGGTCTTCTGTATTTCCTTCAGCAGGCGCTTTAACGAAGTCTCCGTCTCGGCAAGCTGCACCACCATCGTGAGCGAGTTTTCAAACGCCTCGACGGCGTCGTCAAACTGCGCGCTTGAGCCAAGCGGCGAATACCCCCGCTCGAGCAATGTCCGGCGCACGTCAATCGCGGTGATGAGGGGGATGCGAACCCCCATGATGTTCTTAGTCTTCACCTCGACTTCGGGAACTGCGTGCGCCGCCATGGCGGTTGCCTCGACGAACAAGTCGCCGTGCACGCTTCGCGCAAGCGCCAGCCGCTTATGCGCGCTTATCATCGCCCCATCCACCTGCGAACGCAAGTCGCGCGCTTTTTTCACCGTGCTGAAGAACTCCAGCACAAGCGCGTCGCGCTTTTGCTTTAGCAGCTTGTGGCCGCGCTCGGCCATGCCGAGGCGGGTCTTTTGTCCAAGCAATTCCATGCGCGTGGCGGCAACAGCTTCAGGCATATCATCCCCTCGGAACACTTATTGGACTTCGTGAACGGACAACACCAAGCGTTTTGTCTATTTCAGGATGCATTGCCTTTGGCCAAGCGGGGTGATAAAGAACGTGCGCGGGTTGCGTATCGCAAAAAAAAAAAAAAAAAGCTAAGCCGACAACTTGAACTCCATTCCGCACTA
>CAZPDD010000085.1:0-5007 GCA_964585235.1 Microcaldota archaeon
GTACCTCCCGAGGTTACGGTCCACACCTCGAGTCCCGCCGTGGACCTGCTCTACTTCGTCATCCTAGTCAGCGCGCTCATCTTTTTCGCAGCAGCCCTGAGCAAGACCGACAACCTCCTTAAAGCCGTCGTAATCATTGCCGACTTGTACCTCAGCGGCTCGCTCATCCAGTCGCTCACGCGCGCCGAAGGCTGGTATGGCGTAGTCATGCTTAGGAGCAAGAAAGGCTTTTCTTCAATGGAGTACGTCGCAACCCACTGGGGAAGGGAGGCAAAGGCAATTGCGGACTTCGGCTTGAGCCTCGCCTACGGCCTGCCTTTTGCGTATTACCTGTACAAGCGCGAGCCCAAGAAACTGGTGGTCCATGCGGTTCTGCTGGCAGTCTTTTACGCCTGGCTGCAGTCGGTGCCCGCCGCCACTTCCTGGCTCAACCAATACGCGATTGTAATCGGCCTGCTTGCCGGCTTTCTCGGCCTTGGAATCTTCTCGCTTGCCTACTCTACCTACGGCGTCTTGATTGCCAAAACCGCCCAATCGGCGGTTGCGCCGGTTGTCCCCGGCATCACGCTTCCCTTCTGGGAGGGCCTCATCGCAATCGCGATTGTGGCCGCAGTTCACGAGCTTGCGCACGGAGTGCTTTCGCGCGTTGAGAAGCTGCCGGTCATCTCAAGCGGCGTGCTGCTCTTCGGCTTTCTCCCAATAGGCGCTTTTGTCGAGCCGGATGAGAAGAAGTTCGAGAAGCTTGCGATAGAGAAGAAGCGCCGCATCCTAGTTGTCGGGACAACCAGCAACTTCGTTTTCTTCCTCGCCTTCCTTGCGCTTTTCCTAACCGTGTCATTCGTCGCACAGGCAACGGTGCAGGGAGTTGGCGTAAACGCAATCGAAAGCAACTCAACTGCCGCAGGATTGCTGGTGGCGGGCGACGTCATTTCCTCAATCAACGGACAGGCAGCCAACTACGGCCTAATGTCCCAAGCCGTTGCGGATGGAACGCCGGTTGAGCTGCGGACTACAGACGGCAGGAAGGTCACTTCAGTTGTTTGCGAGCTCGTGGTAACCGAAGTGGTCAAGGGGTCGCCGGCAGACGGAAAGCTTTTCCCCGGCGATGTGATTGACTCGATTGACGGCACGCCCGTGACGGTCCTTGCCCAAGCGAAGCAGTTGCTGGCGGCAAAGCAGCCCGGTGAAAACGCGGTAATCAGCGTGAGGAAGGGTGGCCTGCGGAACATTTCACTTGATGCAAACAGGCGGCTTGGCATCGTGCTTGCGCAAGAGCCTGCTTTTGCTTACGATAACATGCCCAAGCAAGGGCTTGACTGGCTTTACAAGCTGCTTTTCTTCCTGGCAACAGTCGCGGGCATCACGGCTTTCCTTAACTTCGCGCTGGCGGTTGTTAACATCCTACCCATATTCAGCACCGACGGCTACCGCATCGCTTATGAGGAGCTTGTCCACGCCTTCGGAAAGAGGCGGGAGCCAATCGTGCGTAAGGCGGTGATTGCAGCAAGCGTAATCATCCTTGCGATGCTTGCCGTCAACCTTGCGCGGTGGTTCAAGTTCTTTTAAATTGGCTGCAGTTCATCAGGAAAAGGAGGGTTGAAGATGGAACTAAAGGACGTCATTGAGGAAATCCCGGTAGCAACCGAAGATACGAAGGTGTCTAAGGTCATTTCCCTCCTTGGCCGGTCGCGGACGCACGGGGTGGCGATAGTCGACGGCCGCCATGCCCTTGTTGGCGTGATTGACGACCGGACTCTCAGGGGGTTTCGCGAAGACGCTGAATTGACAAAAGCACGCAGCGTTGCGGAAACCCCAATGGGCTTCGAGCTTGCAAAGCACTCGGCCGAGGACGCAATCGGGTTTTTCCTCAACTCACACTTCCGCCTGCTTCCGGTGGTTAAGAATGGCGTGCCGACCGGCTGCATCACACGCTCTGGAGTCCTCAGGCTGCTTCTCGGCAAGCAGGTTGTGAAGGACAAGCGGGCGGGCGAGTTTATGCGAGAGGCGGTCACTGTAACTGAAGGCGATTCAATTGCTCAGGCGGTTGCTAAAATGCGCGATTTTAACACCTACCACGTGATAGTGGTTGACGGCAAGGGCCGCGCGACCGGCATAGTATCAGACTTTGACGTTGCCTGCAAGCTTGTCCCCCACTACAAGGGCAAGTTCCGCAAGGGCGACGTGGACGTGGTGGAATCAAATGTAGAGCAGGAAAGCATTTCAAGCATCATGAACCCAATTGCAAGCCCGATCTCTTCTGAAACCCCGCTTGAAACCGCGGCCAAGCTCATGGCTGACGGCAACTTCACTGCCCTGGCGGTCCTAGACGACCAAATTCCAGTTGGCCTTTTGTCAGCGCGGGGGGTGCTTCACTGCTGCCTGGTCGAGCAGCCCGGCAATGTAGTTGTGCTCGGCCTTCGTCCGGACGAGAAGGCAATGCAGGAAAGCATCCTTGGGGAATGCAATGCGCTGATGGGTAAACTCAACCTCAAGCTTCGCCCCCAGCTTCTTACTCTTCACGTAAAGAGCAGCCAACTGGGCGCAAAGCGCCGCTACGCGGTCCGCGGCAGGCTTTTCATAAGCGGCCGCGTGATTTCCGCCTCGACTCCCGACACTGACGTGCACAAAAACGCCTGGAACGCCCACCTCGCCTGCAAGGAAGTGCTTGAGGAGCTTTCCCGCCAAGCAAGCGACCACATCCACTCACTCAAGGGCCACAAGCGCGAGCGCATTGAAAAAGAACAATAACCCCCCTCCCTCCCGGCGAAATGACACTCGTTGAGGCAGTCCTCATCGTGCGCGGGGTGGTGCAGGGAGTGAACTTCCGTTCCCACTGCCGGCAGCTTGCGCAAAAGCACGGCGTTACGGGCTATGCCAAAAACCTTGCTGACGGGAGCGTCGAAGTGCTCGCCTGCGGCGGGGAGGAAAAAATCGGTGCGTTCGTGCAGGAGCTTCGCAGTGCAAGGCCATTTCCGGCGCGCGTTGATGAAGTGCGCGAAATCTCGCGAAAAGCCTGCACCGCGCCGCCACGGGGTTTTGAGAGGCTTTAGAAGCCAACGCCTTTGTTGCTATGCTTACAAAAGTTTTGCGAATTCATCAGGAGTATAGCCTGCCTGCCGCATGATTGACCGAAGCACAAACGGGTTTAGGTCATTGTTTCCGTGCACAGGCACAGTGACATGATAGCTCTTGCCGCCAGCTTGCTTGAGCAGGTGGACGTGGCTGCCTTTTTGACGCACTAGCGTAAAGCCCGCTTTTTGCAATGCTTTTAGAACTTCCTTTCCTGAAACAATCGGAAGCTTCACCAAATCCCCCCGGCTATTAAGTGATTGAAATGTATTTAAACAACCATAGCCCTAATACAAATTATGGAACTATTGGGCTTTTCAGTCCTGCTCATTCCGGAAGGCAAGTCCTACTCAGCCTGGTGCCCAGAGCTTGACGTTGCATCTCAAGGCGATACCGTCGACCAGGCGGTAACTAACCTGAAGGAAGCCCTTGAACTGCATCTTGAATGCTTGTCGCCGGAAGAAATTGGGGAAATACGCCAAAGACAGGGAACGCGCCTGACGACGACTATAGAACTGCCAGTCCCGGCGTAAGTTCAATTCCACCCCCCGGCGAGCACTTTTCTTTAATCGCTGACCCATTAATATAAATCAATTCCGACCTAATTCTCTTACGCGTTCTGCGCGCCTCAGTAGCTCAGCGGTAGAGCGATCGCCCCGTAAGCGATAGGTCGGGGGTTCAATTCCCTCCTGAGGCTCTCATGAAATTCTTGAGGCCGCGATTAGCCAGAGCCAAAAGGAGCAGACTAAGGTATTTGTCAGTACCCGAATGGCCGGATAGAAACCTCGAATATAGGGATGACCTGGAGAAAAAGAGGAAACCCTGTCCGTTTTGCAATCTATCTGAAGCTCCGGTTACCAAGACAACGGCCGGTAGCTTGTTTCCGGCGCGCTATCCACTCATGCCAAAGCACTTGCTCTTCACTCCTCACCTTCACGTAGAGTCATTGCATGAACTTTCCCAAAACGATTACGACGAGGTTATTTCGACTCTTTCAAAAATAATCGACAAAAATCAACATGTCACGGTAGCGGCCGCAATCGGTGCATCCAGTGGCAACGCCATCCCTCACCTGCACTTACACCTACTAGTTTATCCGGGCATCAGGGAGGAAAGTGAGATTGGCACAGTCCCAGTGAGACCCGGAACGGTCACACTAGATTATGTCGGCCGGCTGGCAATGCAGCGCGCTCATGAACTTGGGGGGATTCCCCACGCAGCTAAAGGGGCTAGGTTTTATCCGTCTGTTCGAATTAGCTTCGAGAATTGGGACGAGTTAAAGGCATCAAAATGTGCGATAGCGCGCACGATAAATTCATTGCGCGAAGGTATGGCTGACCTTAAGCGAAATCCCCAAACAAGCAACAAGGTTGTGTTGAAGGCAATAGCCGCCTCTTCTTTTGGCTTTAACCTCGTAATGAGGAAGAAACGAGGCACTATTGTTATGGAGATAATTCCGCGTGGTTTGCGGACCGAACACGGCGTTATTTCACGGTCGCATCCTCATGGCGGGGGATTGATCGTAGAACGAAATGCCGCCCGTATTCCAGAAAGCTGGATTTCCTCTCGCACAAGCTTCTACTCTCAATTAGCTAAATCCCTTTCGGGTTAACTTGGAAATGATTGAATGGCTGAAAAAGAGTTCGAAAAAATCACGAAAATCCTTGGCGACGCCGGAGTTTCCTTTGAAACCATCGAGCACGCGCCAGTCCGCACAAGCGCCGAGGCGGCGGCAGTGCGCGGCCAGCCACTCGGGCAGGGCGTCAAGGCCCTTGTTGTAAAGTTCAGGCGCAAGGAAAAAGAGTTTTTCGCCGTAATTGACCTGCCTGCCGACCGCAAGCTCGACTGGAAGAAGGCGAAGAAAGTCCTGCAGGCGGATGACGTGCGCCTGGCAAGCGAGCAGGAAGTCATCAGCCAAACTGGCTGCGAGCCTGGCGG
>CAZPDD010000086.1:0-4958 GCA_964585235.1 Microcaldota archaeon
GCAACGGACTAGCGGGGAAGAGAACGTGCTGGTGCTGGCCTTGAACAAAAACGTGCTGTTAAAGCGCGAAGAGTCTTTCGTGTCGTTCTCAAAATGCAGGCTGAAGTTTACCGTCTCGTTCGCGCTAAAGCCCGCGCTTTCGTACCAAGTCCAGTTCGCCTGCACGACGCGGAAGTTGGGGTTCGTGCGGTTGATGACGATGGGCGAGCTGTAAAACTGGCCGGCTGGGTTGGCGGTGTTGCCGAATTTCCTGCAGTTGCTGGAGTATTTTACGTAGACGCTTTGGCTCAGAGTGTTGACGGTGTTGTTGAAAGCGCCGTTCGAGAAGTTCGTCGCGGGATTGTTGGAGTCGATGTTGCTGTTGTCAAGGCCGCAGGCGGTGAGAGTATTGATTGGGCTTCCGCCCAGGCTGCCTATGGAGTTGTTCGCCCACACTATCCAGCGAATGACGCTTCCGCCCGTCTGGTTGATTACCTTGCTCACGTTGCTCCAGTTCGCCGTTCCCGTGAAGGCCGCGGGAGTGTCGTTGACAAAAGTGCCCGAGCCGTTGTCAAAGCTGAAGATGTAGTGGCTGAAGCTGCTTGCATCAGTCCAGTAGGAACTGAATTGCACGGAAGCGCCCGGATCCGAGTCATTACTCAACTGAGCCACTAGAGTGGGCGGCGCGTTTTCGGCAAAGCCGAAAGTCACGTTCGAGAGGAATGGCGAGTAGTTCGTGTTCTGCGCAGTTAAAGTCGAGCGGTACTGCACTATCTTGCCGACCACGTTGGAAACTGAAGCGTTGCCGCCGTAATACTCGCTGGTGAAGGCACTCCAGTTGCCTTCCTGTCCCGTCGAGTTCGTGGGGTTGCCTGCGTTGTATAGTTGTATGATTTCCGTGTCGCTTAGGGTCCGGTTCCATATTTTGACGTCGTCTATTGTTCCGGTGTAGTAGTTGTCGGGCGTGTTACTGTTTCGAGATATGTAAAGTATACGGCTGTCGTATGTGAGTCCGCCGCCGGAGGAGGTCTGATTCAGCCTTCCGTCGACGTAAAGGCGGTGGGTTGTTGAATTGTGGACGCCGACGAAATGGTGCCAGCCTCCGCCTATGCTGTTCGCGTTTGAAAGCACGGAGTAAGTGGGCCAAGTGCCGCCGTTTCCTGACTGCCATAAGAATTGTGAAGTCGAGCTGTCAAATGCAAACGTGAAGCCAGAGTCTGAAGCGGAGTTGTGTTTGCTAACTATGCAGTTCACTTGGCCGACGTTTATGTAGCACCAATCGGCTATGGTGATTGGGCTTGCTCGTATACTTGCGCTGTCTGGAATAGCTGCGTAGCCCGTGCCGCTGCTGAAAGTCAGGGAGTTGCCGATTACGCCAGAACTGTTTACCGTAACGGCACCGCTGACGTTTCCGCTGTTGTTATTTCCGCTCAAGTCCATAATCTTCCCTACAGCAGTTTCGTTGCTTGAGCTGTCGCCCAAATCCCACCACGCGACGAGGCCAGTGTCGTTGAAGGTGTAGTTCTTGGCGCGGAAGGCGAGGCTGGCATTCGTGAAGTTATGGATGAATCCGTCGTTTCCGCGGTTGCTTCCGTTCTTTTCCCACAAGTAAAGTTGGTTGACCTCGCTTGCAGCTAGGGTGCGGTTGAAGAAGTGAAATTCGTCAAAACGGATCTGGTTACAGACGTTGGTGCACCTAAAGCGGAATGCGTTAATTGTCCACAAATTAGTAGTGGATGCCGAACTTATCTGGGTTCCGTTAATGTAAACGATGCTGTTCGAGCCGTCAACCGTCCAAACTATATGATTCCAGCTCTGCATGCGTCCGGCAAAGCTTAGGGTCTGCGTGTTAGTGCCGCCGACGTAAAACTCCACGTTCTGACTCCCTGCTTTTGCGTGCATCCAGAAGTTTGTGGAACCCGAACTGCTTTCCGTCAAAAATCCTTGTTCATTGTCCCATGTGGCGGTTTCGGGATAAAACCAAAACGCTATAGACCCTTTTTTGAGGGTTGTGCCAGTAGGAACTAGGGGCCCTGAGTTGTTCATGCACTGGCCGACAACGCAGTTCTCGCGAGGCAGGTAATTAAGCTGGTTTCCGCCCAAACTGTAGTTGAAACGTGAGGCATCCTTCGTATCGTTCTCAAAGTGAAGGTCTAAAAGTACGCTGTCGTTGCTTGCGTTAAAGCCTGCTGCCTCGTACCACGACCAGTTGGCGGTTGCGACGGTTACGGCAGCTGTGCGGTTGAGCAAGATTGGCGCGGAGAAGAAAGTGCCGTTCGGCGCGAACGACTGGTTGTTCGGGAAGTAGAGGGAGAAGACGGAGTTGCTGTCATTTGCGTTAGTCGCGTTGAAAGCACCCGCTGAAAAGCCGTTTGCCCCCGTGTTTGAAAAGGTGTACAGGAATCCGACGTAAGCGCTGAAGTGCGTCACTTGGAATTGGATTGCATCGCCTAAGTCGTCAAAGGCGATTTTCTTAGGCACCCATTCCGCCCTGCAGGTTTGCGCTGCAAAGTCGTAGTCATCGCATTCGGCAATGCCGTCCACGCGCTCGCCTGCGGCTTTCGGCAGGACGATGACTGCAAAGTCGAAGTCAATGCCTTTAGCTTCCACTGCCACGGTTTTTGTCACTAACTTTTTCCCGAATTGAGCCGCCTCACCGCCGTTTGACTCCAGCACGCGTGCAGTGACTTTCTCAGGCAGTTGCCTGATGCCCTTGAACGAAATGCGCGCCTTGTGGGCAGGCGCCGGTTGCGACGGAGACAAAGAAGGGGAGGGGGTTACGGAGGCAAGCGGCGATGCGCTTGCAGAAGCAATTGCGGAAGGAGAGGCAGTGGGGGAAGCAGACGGCGAGGAAGAGGCGGCAGGGGATGGCGAGGGGGAAGTTGACGCAGTGGCCGCGGGGGAAGCGGCGGCAGTCGCGCTGGAGGAAGGCGATATTGATGCAGTAGGTGCGGGAGTTTCAGGAGGAATTGGCGAGGGAGTGGGGCAGACGGAGGGAATTTCTGTTGGAACTGCCGAGGATGCCGGGGTTGATGGCTGGACTGCGCCGGGTGTAGGGTTTGCACCAGGCGTTGGCTCAGGGCAAACAGTTGGTTGAGAAGAAGGCGTTGGGGAAGCGGATGGGGGGGCAATTGGAGTCGGACAGACTGAAGGAATCGGAGTTGCGGTTGAAGAAGCTGAAGGCGAAGGAGTTGGCGAGTCGCTTGGCAGGGGGGAGGCGCTTTGGAACATTAGCCTGCCGCGTTTGCCTGCGGCCGGAGAGGCGGGGCTTGAGAAGGAAACCAGGCGCGGCTGCGCCTGCTGGATAGCGGAACCGGGTGAGGCTGAGGAAGTTGATGCCAAGTCAGCTTCCTCCAAGTCAAGGTCGAGCTTGCCTGATTGCGAACGCGTGGCAAGCACGCGGCCGGCTTGGCCCTCTGCGTCAAGCCACACTATGCTGGTTTTCAACGCATCCCTTATTGCCGAATCACCATTGGCAGTTCCGCTATTCACGTCCACCAGCAAAGTCTTGGCTCCCGGCTCTTCAGTGGCCTTGGCTAAAACACTTGGTTGTGGCGAAGCAGACGGCAACGCAGTGGGCTCGGGACAAACAGAGGGAATTGGCGAAGGCGAAGAAGCGGCAGATGCGGTTGCTGCTTCCACGGGCGCAGATGGCGGCGCGGCTAATCCTTCTGCGGAGGCCGCGGGGGAGGAAGATTGTCCATCCGCGGTTGGAGCTTCAGTTGGACCGGCTTCAGCTGCGGATGAAGCTTGGGCGAGAGAAACGGACGGGGCCTGCTCGTGGCCCAGGGCATTTGCAATTGCCAAGCCCGTTGTTGAAGGCGGGTTGCCCAAGTTGGGCAGGCTGATGAGAAATGCGAACAGCAAGAGCATGACAACCGCCGCAAGCAAAGTGTGGCCGCCGAGTTCCTCAAGGTCGTGGAAAGGCGGTTTTTCAGGCGGAGTTGGCACAGGCGGCGACTGGGGAACCGGATTGCCTGGGGCTCCGGCAGGCAGGGAAGCTGTGGCGGGAATCGGGGAGATTTTAATTGCGAAAGAACCTGAAGAAGCCGCGGCGTTTCCAACAGAAAAGCTTACGGAAGGAGGTGTTTTTGACGAAAACTGGGTGGTCGCCTCGCCAGTCTTTTCAGGCAGGTTCCTGCCGAGGTAAACGCTCTTCACCCTACCGTCCTCGCGCACGCTCTGGTAGTAATAAGGCCCATAGCGCCGCCCGTATTTCCAATAGTACTTGCCGGAAGCCAACCTCTGCACCACCCTAGCGAAAAGGGTGAATTCGTTACGAATCAAGTGCTTATAAACCGGAGTTTTTTGCGTAGGGTGAACGCCCCTCCGCAAGGCCCCGGCCGGGTAAGTTAGTTAATTCCCGTTATAGCCTGCCGCGTTTTCTCTCGGCCTCGATGACGCGCCTTATGGCAAGCGAAAAGGCGGCTTCACGAAGCGTGCCTGTTGCCCCGCCGCGTTCATTCCACAAGTCATTGAATGACTTTACCATCGTCGCCTCGAGCTTGCGGTTGACTTCCTCCTCGCTCCACTTTTCACCCGACAGGTTCTGCTCCCACTCGAAGTAGCTCACGAGAACCCCGCCTGCGTTTGCGAGAATGTCGGGGACAACTGGGATGCTGCGGCTTGCGAGCACCGCGTCTCCCCCGGCATCAACAGGGCCGTTGGCAAGCTCGAGCACGAGCCTTGCCTTCACTTGGCCGGCGTTGGCTTTCGTGATTTGGTTCTCAAGCGCAGCCGGGATGAGCACGTCGCAGTCAAGCAGCACAAGTTCCTCGTTGGTGATGCGCTTGCCAGCCACTCCATCGAGGCGCTTTGAAGGGTAGTTCTTGACAATTGACGGGATGTCAAGGCCATTCTCATCGTAAACCCCTTGCGCCGAGTTGCTCACCGCAATTACCTTGAAGCCCCATTCGTGGAGGATGCGCGCTACATGCATGCCCACGTTGCCGAAGCCCTGCACCGCCACGCTCGCGGAC
>CAZPDD010000087.1:0-4832 GCA_964585235.1 Microcaldota archaeon
CCGCCGCTTCCCCCGCTGCCGGGTTGCGTGAGTAAGGGGGTGAAGAACTCGAGAGAATAGTTCGCGAAAGCCACTTGCCTTGCGTAGTTGATTTCAACCTTGTTGGTTGCAAGCGTTGCCAAAGTGCTTCCCCGCGGGGAAACGTACCCGCTTGCGGCAACCAGGCTGCCTGAAAGAGTGTTTGACGGGAAGTTTGTGACAGAGTTTGCCGGGACGGCGTTGGTCGAATAGAAAATCAGCGGTGCATTCACTCCGCCCGGCAGCGTGTTTGTGGCCGGAGCGGCAACGCCTGTGCCGTTTGAGAAGAATGCGACGATGAACTCGCCATATTCGCTGCCTGAAAGCAGGTTTTCGCGCAGGCGCAGCTCGTTCGCGCCGCTTCTGTTCACGAACGCTTCAAGCTGGTTGTTTCTCCCGTATGCAATCCTGTTGCCCGACTGCGTCACCGCCTGTGCGTATACTATGCTGCCCTGTGAATTGGCCTGCGGGTAGTAGAACTTGCCCGAGTCAGTTGTGTCAACTATGATGTTGGACGTGCTCACGCCTGCGTCAACCTGTAGCGCGGCGGCGCTTGAGGAAAAGTTGAGCGCCGGAATTTGGATAGGCGTGCCGTTTGCAAGCGTGATGCCTTGCGTGCCAAGCGGAACGACGTCAATAGTGTCCGTCTGCACCTGATTGATTCCAACGAAGCGCAGGCGCGCCGACGTCGGAGTGGCTAGCAGGTTAATTGCATTGCCCGCGGCTGTTCTTGTTCCCGTCGGGCCGGTAATCATAATCTGCTTGAGCGCCTTTTGGTCCTGTCCGTTGACCACCAGGTCGCCGAAGGTTAGCGAAGCACTCCATCCCGCGTCGTCGTTGGCCTTGGTCGTTGCGTCATCGCCGACGAAAATAATTTTCTGGTTGTCCTGCAGAATGACGAGGTTTGAGGCGGTTATGGTCACGTCTGCAGTCGAGCCGCCGTTTGAGTTGAAGTTGACGGCGCGCACGTGCAGGATGAAGCCGTTCTTGATGTAGTCGGATTCGGAGGAACTCATCGAGAAGTAGTCAATGCGGTTTCTGCTCGAGTCGTTCACCTCGAATGTTGCGAAATTGCCGGAGGAGGTTGATGAAACTGCCGCCAGCCTTAGCGTATTGCCGCCCGGCACCACAAGAATATCTCCTATGTTCATCGTCCTGATAATTGGCGCGGGAGATGCAGGCCTCAGCGTGATGGTCGGCTTGGTCGTGGCAGTGCCGTTTTGGAAGTCGGTGATGAGGTAAGTGTTGCCGAGGAAGCGGATTGGAACTTGGTGGTTCTGCGTCAAAGCAGGGTCGTTCGGCTGGCGGTTGGCCGTGCTTCCGTCAACCACGTCCATGTGGAAGGGAATGCCCTGGTTGGTGAAGTTGATGGCTTCGAACAACTTCATGCGGTCGGCAATGTAGGCATTCGAACCGGCGTCAAAGTAGCTGACTGCGCCGGTGTAGTAAAAGTCCCGCTGTTCGGTTGTGTAATGCTCTATGTTTGCCACCGGCGACTGCGGACCCTGCACGAAGAAGCCACCGGTTGTTGCCCCATCCCCAACCAAGCCGTTTTGCGTGTCGTCCCGCCGGGAAAGGTCAGTAGTCGCTTTATTCTGGCTGACGTCGAGAAAGTCGTAAAGCTGCGTCGAAACGGCAACCGGTGAAGGCGTGGGAACCGGAGTCGGCGTTGCGCTTTGGAAAGACACTTTGTCCTGTGCCGCGAGGCTGATTCCGCCGGGGCCGTATTGGTAGGAAGTGAAGTAGGCGTAATTGCGGACGTTGCCAACTGGGTCGCCGAAGTAAAGCCGCAAGAAGGGCGTCTGCAATGCGGAGAAGGCGCGGGCTGTGAAGCGCACGAAAAAGTCCTTTCCAACCTGCGTGGCAAGAACCGGCCTTACTGGGCCGTCCTTCGTGTCTGAAAAGCCAAGCGACATTGCAGCATCACTTGAGTACGCGAGCCCGCCGTCTGCAGCACTGAAGCGAACGGAATTCGTGCTTGCCTGGCACCAGTCGCGGGCGTTGTTGCTCTTGGCAAATCCAAGCACGCTGTCCTGCGGCACGCGGTAGTAGTTGCCGCCGCGGACTGCGTAGCTCATCGAGTTGAGCGAAAGCGAGGCGCCGGTTGGGGCGGTTGGCTTGACGAACAAGTGCACTAGAATGACTTTGTTGCCCTGCACGCCGTTGAATTCGTAATTCACCCACTTGAGGTGCTCGTTCGTGCTTGAGGCAGCGGCGTCGTCGCAGGAAAAGCCCGCGTCCTCGGAATAGAAGTTCGAGCGGGCGATGGCAACTTGCGCAGGAGTGAGCCCAAGCAGGTTGATGTCGGAGTAGAAAGTGATTTCAGCAAAGTCCTGCGAGGCATTGCCGCCGCCGTTCACTCGCAGGAGAGCGCCGTTTGGATTCGTCTCGTTCGCCGGCAGGTTGAAGTCAAGCCGCACGCAATAGGACTTGCCCTTCTCAACCGCATTGCCCTGCAGTTTCGTGCCGCAGCTCGCGTCGTAAAGGCCAACTAGCAGGCGCGACTGGTTGACTAAAGCGGCGGGGACGAGGCCGTCGCCAAGTGAGAGCGAGAGTGTGCCGTTTGGCGGAACCGTAATGCCGTCGATTGTCTTGTCAACAAAGCCCGGGGCGCTAATTGTCACGCTTACGGGCGTGTTCGCATCGACTTTCTTGAGCGTGCAAGTGCCCTGCGCGTCAGTAGTGCATTCGGTTATTTCGCTGCGGCCTCTGAAAACGCGGATTACCGTGCCTTGGATGGGATTGCCGGTGAACGGGTCACGCACGATAACTGCAATGTCGCCGTTGGGCTTCTCAAGCCTTACGACAACATTCGCAACCTTCGCAGCGCTTGCGGCAAACGAGTCGCTCCTGCCCGTCTGGACGCCGTAATGCGCAATTGCACGCAAGTTCTTTCCAAGCGGGACGTTTTCGAAAGTCGTTTCCCCGCCTTCGTTCGTCTGCTGGGGGGGTATGCCAAGCGGGAAGTTGTCGGCGGCATAGCGCAGTTCCGCATCCGCGCCGGCAACCAAAGTCTTGCCGTCAGTGTCCTGCACGATGACGCGTGCGCGGCCGTTGTTTCCTACAATTGGCCTTGGCAGCACGAGGTTGCCTGTTGCCGCGCCTACAGGGATTGCGAGCCTGTTGCTAGGCAAGTAGCCCGGCTTGTAGGCAAGCGCGACAAAAGCCTTGCTTCCAACCACCTGGAATTCGGCAATGCCGTTTGCGTCGCTCGTGCCCGTTGCAATGGGGTCGCCCGAGTCGGAAAAGAACAATAATACGCTTGCGCCGTCAACAATGCCCCCTGCGTCGTCCTTCGTCGAGAGCTTCAAGTCAACAATCGCGGCCGCCACGTCAGCAGTCTTTCTTTTCACGGTGATGACGAAGTCGTTCGCGCCCGCAACAAGTGTTTTGGAATCGCTCTTTTCCTGGGTAAATGCACTGTCGTTAAGCGGCTTGGCAAGCGCGTACACTGTGACGCCGGCTGCCTCGGCGTCGGTGAAAAGCGCAACGCCCTGAGCAGTTGACGCCTGCTTTGGCGGCGCAATGGTGCCGCTTTCAAACAACTGCACGAGCGCGTCAACGGGATTGCCCTTGTCATCAACTACCGTCACCGAGACGCTGGCGCGCGCCTGGACGCACGTGGTTCCCGTGCACGGGCCGGTTCCGCCATCCCCGCCGTCCCCCCCGCCATTAGGCGGGTTTACCGACAACGGCGCAAGCTCTATTGTCCTCGGCTCGCCAAAGCGCACTACTTCGCGAGTTGGCTTGTACTCGGCCTTGCTGATGAAAATTGTTACGGTCTTGTCGGCAAAAGTGAGCGCAGTGCTGCCGTCGGGCTCGCTCAAGAACTTCTGCATCCCAAGCGACGTGTCGCGGTAAGTGACTTCCACTCCCTCGACGGGAGTGCTGGTGCTGGCGTCGACGAAAGTGACTAGCGTCGGCTTGAGTGCCGCGCCCGCCCCGGCCTGCAGCTCGGCAGAAACCAGCCCCTCGCCTATCTTGGCCTTCTTGACGAAAACGTCATAGCCTTCCTTCGTAACGCGGATGGTTGCAACCGCGCCTGCCGGCAGGCTTTCGAAAAGCGCCCGACCATCGCTGCCGGTAGTTTGCGTGGCGGCCTGCATTCCAGCAACGGCCACCTCGACAGTCGCCCCGCCAACTGGCTGGTTGTTTGAAAGCGCCTGCACCTCGAGGGAAGTAGTCTGTCCCTTGAAAAGCCCCCCCAAGCCGCTAAAGCCGCCCGAAAGAGCGAGTGCGGCAATGGCAATTGCGAGAAGAAGCGCCATGGTGACGGGGAAGCTCGGCACCCCGTGGCCTTCGATTGGCTCGACCCAGTACTTGTAGATTGGCGCGCCTGCTTTCTCAATGGCGTCGCACGCCGAGTAGTACTTGTCTTCGAGCCAGTAGTAGGGCTTTTCCACGAATTGGTGGAACAAGCCCGGCTGCGCATCCCCGCCTTCCGCCATCTAGACCGCTTTAATTAGCCCCTCAAGAGTTTAAAAACAGTGCGTTAGCGCCGTAAGAATTTTTCGGTTTAGCCCGCAGTTTTAGCAGGAATGCAAGTAGATTATTTTGACGTATGGGTCTCCGTTTCCTCCACGACGCGTTAAATCAAAGGCGAGGCCGCTTGCACAGAATTTCCCTACAGGACCGCTTCCTTCGCATGTGGTTTCCTTTGTCGGCGGCACTGAACAGGATGCGGATGTATCGTCTTGGTAGGCGTTTGTGAAACGAAGGGTTGCGGAATCGCCATTCTTGAACTGATATTCTGAGCCTCTGTCACCTTTAGTATCCCCTGTTGCTTTTTGAAGGTTTACGGACGACTGCGGTTT
>CAZPDD010000088.1:0-4815 GCA_964585235.1 Microcaldota archaeon
TAAGCACCCCTGGCTTTAGTTCAACGGGGTCGATGAGGGAGGCGTCGAGGCCGAATTCCTTGGCGATTGCCTGTGCAAATTCATAGCGGTCTAGGCGCGTGGTGCTTCCCGCGTGGAATATGCCAGTTGCTTCTGAAGTGGCGAGCTTTCCGATTATTCCCGCCAAGTCGTTTGCAAGCATTGGCGTGTTGACCATGTTGGTGAATGCGCTGATGCGCTCGCCTTTTTCAAGCGCGTCAACCACCATCATCGAGTAATTCTTCTGTCCCCTCACGTTCCAGCCATACATTGTCGTCCTAAGGATTGCGTAGTCCTTGCACTCCTGCTGCACGCGGCGCTCGCCAGCCAATTTAGTGCCGGAGTAGTAGCCAAGAGGGTTTACCGCATCGGTTTCGTTATAAAAGCCGCCGGGCTTGTTGCCGTCAAAGACGTAGTCGGTCGAGATGTGGATGAGGCGCACTCCGTTACGGCCGCACCACTTGGCGACATTCCGCGTGCCAAACTCGTTGACTGAAGTTGCCTCCTCGCGGTGGTCTTCGCAATAGTCAACGCGCGTGAGGGCGGCAGTGTGGACCACGCAATCCGGCTTTGCCGCGTCAAGCGCAGCCCACAGTCCCTTCTCATCCGTAATGCTTGCGTTCACGCTTTTGCACGAGCCGAACTCGACTTGGCTGTTGTTGCTTAAAAGCGTCAGCTCGTGCTCGCCGTCAAGAGCGTATGCAATCGCAGTGCCAAGCAGCCCCGTGCCGCCACTGACAAGTATTCTCGTTAAAACCCACCTGTGAATGATTAGTGCTTCAAGCGTTAAAAAACAGGCGGATGGCTGTTTGGCTTGTGTTGCAGGAGAGGCTTACTTTTGCAGCACGCAGTTGCCGATGACAAGCGCGTCGAGCTGGGAAGTGAAGAATGTCTTTATCGCATCCTGCGGAGTGCATACGACGGGTTCGGGCCCGACATTGAAGCTCGTGTTAAGCACAACTGGCGTGCCGTTCGCGTCCTCAAGTCCCTTGATGAGCTTCCAGTAGCGTTCGTTGACCGTCTTTTTCACAGTCTGGGGCCGCGTTGAACCGTCGACGTGCACGACCGCGGGGATTTCGCGGTGCTTTTCCTTAGGCACTTGGAATGCCAGAATCATGAAAGGCGATTCGCGGGCGTTTTCAAGGTACTCGTCCTTTGCCTCGAAAAGCATCGAGGGCGCGAGGGGACGCCACTTTTCGCGCAGCTTCACTTCATTCACGCGCTCCCACACGTCGGCTCGCGTCGGGTCGGCGAGAATGCTGCGGTTGCCAAGCGCGCGGGGGCCGATTTCCATCCTTCCCTGGAACCAACCGATTACCTTTCCTTTTGCAATAAGCTCAGCAGCCGAACCACTCGGGTCTTTTGCAACTTCGTGCTTGATCTTGTTTTCCTTCAGCACTTGCTCTACTTCAGCATCGCTCCATCCCGGGCCCCAGTAGGCGTGCTCAAGGCGGAAGTTGATTTTCTCACCCATTTCCGCGGCGCACTCAAGCGCCGAGCCGATTGCAGTCCCGCCGTCGTTTGCAGCCGGGAAGATGAAAATGTCGTCGCAAATGCCTTCATTCAGGATTCGCGAATTGGTTGTGCAGTTGAGCGCAACGCCCCCGGCGAGGCACAGGTTGCGCGCTCCAGTTGTCTCTACGGTGTCACGCGCGACTTTAAGCAGCGACTCTTCTAACAACTCCTGCGCGGCGTACGCAAGGTCTGCGTAAGGCGGCTGTATTATCGGCTGGTTGGTGCGCTTGGGAAAGCCCAGGTCTTCTTGCGTGAGACCGCGGTCGCCCTTGTTGAGTGGCTCGATGTTTCCCTCATACCACTCGCCCTTGTCGGGGTTGATGAATTTCTTGAGCTTCTCCTTGATTTCGGGGTTTGGCTTGCCATAAGGCGCCAAGCCCATTGTCTTTCCCTCGGCAGCCCACCCGATGTTTAGGTAGGTGCTGACGTGCGAGTAAAAGTCCCCCAGCGACTCGCTGCGGAGCTTTTCCTTGACTTTTGCAATCTTGTTGCCGTGGCCCTTCCACGCGACAGTTGCGTTCTTCTCCCCCGAGCCGTCAACCGTGATGACCCCCGCGCGGTCAAAGCCGCTTGCGTAAAAGGCGGTTGCAGCGTGGGCGCGGTGATGTTCGTAGTACTTTATTTCGGGAAGGTTGTTCCAACTCTCGAAAATTCCTTTCATGAACAAGTCGTAGTAAAGCGCCCCAGTATAGCCGAGGCCCTTCCTGAACTTGCGCTTGTACTGCCAAAGCCTCCTTGCGGGAAGCATCGCCGCCGAAAAGACCCAGTCGGGCAGGATTCGTGCGCCCCTGCGCAGGTGCCATTCCATGATGAGCTTGGGGCTCCAGGGAACTGCAATGGCGTCCACTTCGTCCATCGACACCTTGCCTTCCCGCAGGCAGTACTTGATGGAATTGACGGGCGCCTCGAAAGAGTGCTTGCGGCGCGTGAAACGCTCTTCCTCAACCGCCGCCACGAGCTTTCCGTCCTTTACAAGCGCGGCGCACGTGTCGTGGCCCCACAGGGGGAAGACGCCAAGTACGTTCATAATGAATTACTGCGTCCGTAAACGCTTTTAAAACAGTATAATTTAGTTTACTTAAGTTGTTTGAATGGACGGGGAAGAGCACAAAATTGCGCCCCAGCCAACTGCCGAGACTGCAGGGGCGCTTAAACTAATTGCAAAAGGCGCAGGCCTGACCTTCATCGGCCTGGCATTCTCGAAAGCAGTTTCCTACCTTTTCCGCCTCATCATCTCGCGCCTCGGCCCCGACAACTACGGCCTTTTCTCGCTTGGCTTTGGCGTCTTTGACATCGCAAGCACGATTGCTCTCCTCGGCCTCTCCTGGGGGGTGCTGCGCTTCGTTCCCGAGTACGCGTCGCAAAAGCGCGGCAAGGAATTGGCCGATGCGCTCAATTCCTCCTTCCTCCTCGCGCTTGCCTCAAGCATCTTCACCGCCACAGTCCTTTTCCTCGCCTCGGGTTTCATCGCCACCAGCGTTTTTCACGATGCGCGCCTGACTGCCGTCCTCGTTATCTTCGCGCTCGCCATCCCGTTCTACAACGTGGAAGCAGTTGCGATTTCCGCCTGCCGGGCATTCAAGCGAGTTGAGTACGAGGTGATTGCCAAGTACTTTGTCGAGAACAGCCTCAAGCTCATCCTCGCCTCGCTTGCGGTCTTCGCTGGCGCTGGGTTTTTGCGCGTCACCGGCGCCTTCGCGGCCGCAATTGCCTTCACTTCGGTTGTCTCGCTCCTGTTGCTCAACCGCCTGCAGCCACTGCTTCCTTCACTCGCCATACCTTCCCGCAAGTCAATGGGTGTTCTTCTCGACTACTCGCTTCCCCTTATGCTTTCAAACGTAGTGTGGCTTTTCGTCGCGTGGTCGGACACGGTTTTCCTCGGCGTCTTCCGCACGGTTGGTGAAGTGGGCGTCTACAACACGGCGCTTCCAACCGCCGCGCTACTACTGCTCGCGCCGGTTGCGCTTGAAATCGCCTTCAAGCCCATTACAGTCGAACTTGTGGCTTCGCGCAAGATGAAGGACTTCAAGCGCGTCTTCTCTTCGCTCACGAAATGGATTTTCCTGCTGAACCTGCCCATCCTCGTGTTTTTCGTGGTGTTCAACGTGCGCGTCATGCGGACGCTCTTCGGCGAGCCTTACGCAATAGCGGGCCTTCCGCTTGCCATTCTTGCCACCGGCTATTTCGTCAATTCCTTGCTGAACTTGGGCGATGACATCATGGGCGCTTACAACAAGACGCGCAAGCAACTGCGCAACGCCCTTGCCGCAGCCGGCCTCAGCGTGGTGCTGAACTTGCTTCTCGTCCCGGCCTACGGGATTGCCGGCGCGGCTGTTGCAACTTCAGTTGCCCTGATGCTTTACGGCGTGCTTTCCTTCAGCACGGCCTACAAGCTATTGGGCTTTCATCCGTTCTCAGCTGATTTCGTGAAAATAATAGCCGCCGCCCTCGCAGCAGCTGCGCTTGCGTGGGTTTTCGCCGGCCTTGAGCTTCTTCCCTCCCTCGCGTGGTCCGCAGCAGTTGGTGGCGTTTTCATAGGCGCCTATTGCCTCGCGCTGCTAATGCTTGTGAAGATGGATGCCGACGACCTGCTGATAGTAGATTCGGTAAGCCGGAAGGTAAAAACAGTTTTCCGCATCAAATAGCTGGGCAGTTTCAAATCAGTTTTTCGCGCCAAGTGGAGGGCAGGTTTTCGGTATGCAGCTCGAGGTCGTCGAGGTAGACGGGCTGCTGCGGGCCGATTTCGCGCGCCCACGCAATCATCTTCTTCACTCCCTCGCGCAAGTGAACAGTAGTCTTGTAGCCTAGCGCTTTAGCCGCCTTGTCAACAGTGCAGTAGGCTTCCTTGACTTCCTTGGGCCGCGGGGGCAGGTGCTTTGGTCGCATTGCGGCGGGAACCGGCATACCTGTGAAAAACTCTTCAAGAACTATTTCCCCAAGGCTGTTTATCGTCGTCTCCTCAACCGGGCCGACGTTGAAAATCTCCCCGTTTACTTTGTCGTCAAAGCCCGCGCGCAGGATGTAGGGCGTGAAGTCGTCGATGTAGGAGAAAGCGCGTTTTTGCATCCCGTCGCCATAGACGTAGAATGCCTTCCCCCGCAGGAGGCAGTTGATGAAAATGCCGATGACGTTTCGGTAGGGGTCGGCTAGGTTCTGGCGCGGGCCGTAGACGTTGTGGGGCCTGATGATGACGTACTCGAAGCCGTGGACTTCCGAAAGGATTTCAGTCGAGCGCTCCATGCTGGCCTTGGCAACGCCATAGACATCTTCAGGCAGTCTCGG
>CAZPDD010000089.1:0-4623 GCA_964585235.1 Microcaldota archaeon
CTATTCCATCGGGGTGGGAACGCTCGCAGGCGGCAAGATACAGGACATCGACCTGCCTGCGGCCATCGACGAGGAGGGCATGAAGGCCTTGGCGGAAAACACGGGCGGCAAGTACTACCGCGTGGAGACTGACAAGGCGCAGCTTCAAAAGGACTTTACCGAAATTGCGCAGTCGACAAACCGCATCATCGCGCTTGACCTGCGGCTATGGCTCGTGCTGTTGGCAGCCGGGCTGCTGTTCTTCGAATGGTGGCTTTCAAACATCAAGTTCACGCGCATCGAGTGGGGGAACGTAAGGCGTTAAAAACAGGTAGTGAGTAGTGCTTGCATATGAGAAAAACCGGAAAAGCGGCAAAACCCCGAAAAACCGGCGGCAACATCATCACCCGGGCGCTCAAGACCCTAGATGAAATAGGCAACGTACCGGCTCCGGGAAGCAGGCCGAGGAAATTGAAGGCAGTTGACCCGGGCGATGCAAAGCCGAAAACAGCCGGCGGGCCGCGAAAGGGCGCCCTCGAGGGGGCAAGGCAGTTTTTCAAGTCTATTTTCCGCAAGTTCGGCAAGAACGCCGACGTGAAGGACGAAGCGGAAATCGTGGATGAAGTGAAGCGAACTGTTGAGAAGGCCGAGAAGTCGGCGGCCCGGGGCAAGCCGAGGGACGGGCTCCGCTCGGTCGCAGCCGCTTTCCGCCATTCGATGCGGCAGTTGCTTGGCGTGCGTTACGAATTCACTTTCGAGGAGCTGGAGAAAGAGCTCGACAAGAAGCGGCTTCGCACCGAAATCAAGGAAAGCCTGCGGGCGCTTTCTGAAAAGCTTGACGAGATGGAGTACGGCGACAACGCGCTTGAAAAGAAAGGCGTGAAGCAGCTCGCCTCCGACGTAAAGAAAGTGGTTTTTGAACTGGTGGCATAAAATGGCCTTGGCAGAAGAAGCGCGGGAGACGATGAAGGCATTCGCAAGTGCCGACGAGCAGATGTCGAAAGTCGTCATCGGCCAGAAGAAAGTCATCCAACGGCTTTTCGTAGCGCTGCTTGCAGGCGGCCACGTGCTTGTCGAGGGAGTGCCGGGAATCGCCAAGACGCTCATGATAAGGACGCTGTCTTCAGTCAGCGGCTGCGACTTCAAGCGCATCCAGTTCACGCCCGACCTGCTTCCAAGCGACATCATCGGCTTGTCCTCCTACTCGCGTGAAAAGGGATTTTACATCACTATGGGGCCCGTTTTCGCCAATTTCATACTCGCCGACGAAGTCAACCGCGCGCCGCCCAAAGTCCAAAGCGCCTTGCTCGAGGCAATGCAGGAGCGGCAGGTGACGCTGGGGCAGAAGAGCTACGCGCTTCCCCGGCCGTTCTTCGTCATGGCCACCCAAAACCCTCTTGAGCAGCAGGGGACTTACGCGCTGCCGCAAGTGCAGCTTGACCGCTTCCTCTTCAAGCTCTTCGTCAGCTACCCAAGCGTGGAGGAGGAGACGCGCGTCCTAAAGACTAACATTTCCACCTCGCGCTTTGAAGACTTCGGCATCAGGCCCGTCCTAAAGCCCGCCCGCATTGCCGAACTGCAAAAAGACGCCCTCGAAGTTGCCGTCAGCGACAACCTCAAGGACTACATCGTCTCGCTCGTGGACGCCACCCGCAACCCCAAGGACTACGGCCTGCGCAACGCGCGTTACATAGAATGGGGCGCCTCGCCCCGCGCAAGCATTTCCCTTTACATAGCCAGCCGCGCACTCGCACTCACAAGGGGGGCATCGGAAGCAACTGCGCAGGACGTGCGCGAAATCGCGCTCGACTGCCTGCGCCACCGCATCGTGCTCAACTACGAGGCGCAGGCAGAGGGAATCAAGACTGATTCAATAGTGCAGGAAATGCTTTCAAAAGTCAAGTAAACGCAAAAAAATCACACCACCGGGATGCTGAAAATGGACCAAAAGATAACCTCCGCTGAAATGGGCAAGTTCCAGGCCACAATTTCGAAGGTGAAAAGCGAGGTGGAGAAGACGCTGGTCGACTACGACGACGTTTTCGACCGCCTGCTCATCGGCCTTTTGTGCGACGGCAACGTGCTTGTAGAAGGCCTTCCGGGCACCGCCAAGACGCTCATGGTGCGCACTCTCGCGGTCGTAAGCGGCTGCGACTTCAAGCGCATCCAATTTACTCCCGACCTGCTCCCGACCGACATCGTCGGAATAACGGCGTACAGCAAGGAACAGGGCTTTTACGTTGTCAAGGGGCCTGTTTTCGCCAACTTCGTGCTGGCAAACGGCATCAACCGCTCGCCCCCAAAGGTGCAAAGCGCGCTTCTCGAGGCAATGCAGGAGCGGCAGGTGACCATAGGCAAGCAGACTTTCCCGCTGCCGCGGCCGTTTTTCGTCATTGCAACCCAAAACCCCATGGAGTCGCAAGGCACTTACACGCTGCCCGAAGCGCAGGTCGACCGGTTCCTCTTCAAGGTCAAGTCGGACTACCTGCCGAAAAAAAGCGAGAAGCTCGTCCTCGACCGCAACGTCACGCTGAGGGACTTCGAGAGCTTCGGCGTCAAGCCCGCCCTGTCGCCCGGCCTCATCATTGAACTGCAGTCAATGGTGAAAAAAGTGCACTTGGGGGAGAACACCGAGCGCTACATCGTTTCGCTGGTTGATGCAACCCGCAACCCCAAAAGGTACGGCGTCGAGCGCGGCAAGTACATAGAATGGGGCGCGTCCCCCCGCGCCAGCATCGCACTTTACATCGCCGCCAAGGCCCGCGCGCTAATGGCAGGAAAGGCTTTCGCCACCCCCCAGCACGTGAAGGACGTGGCGCACGACGTGCTGCGCCACAGGCTCATCCTCAACTACGAGGGCCAGGCGCAGGGCATGACAAGCGATTCTCTCATCGGCGATTTGCTTGAGAAAGTACCTATCCCGTAAATAGCCAAATGCCAGCATTGCATAAATGAAGGAACTTGTTTTTACTCCACATAAAGCAGCGACGGCCCTGCCCTCCCCGCATTTGAGTTATGCATGCTTAGGGGTACCGGCGGGTATAATCCTAATTGACACCCCGGGAAAAGGGAATTTTCAGTCCAAAGAGGTTTTGCCACCGAGCCCAGCTGGATTCGAAAACCAAAGGTTTTTTCAAGGCCAAGCGGCCTTTTTGGGATTCAAACGAATCAACGTTTAAAAGGTTAGTCACGCTAACCAGTTCGTGGTATTTGGTGCCCGGGTGAAAGGGTAGTGAGAACTTTGCGGCTCCTCGCCTCCAGTTTCCACCATGAAGATACGGGACGCTGCGGGCTAGCCGCCATTTTACTACTGGTTTTGGCCGCATTTCTCATACCCTTGGCATACGCCGGCTTTCCCGCTGGTGGAAACTGCACTTCAATCAACAGCGCTTCGTGCACTGAAAACGGCATCTGCTATATCACCAGTTCTTGCGCCATGTATGGTCTTCACAACTTTTCTTCATTCATTTTGAATAATTCGGCAGTCATAACCGTCTCGTCGTACAACCTATCGAGCTACAATGGAGGGACAAATCAAGCGACAGACAACGGGACGTGGGGGGGGCAAGGTGAATTAAGAATTGAAATAAACGGCAGCGGTAACTTTTCCATCGGCGCTGGCTCTGTCATTAGCGCTAATGCGTCCGGTTACGCGGGCGGTCTCGCAGCTGCGACAGGCAGGGGCAACGGCACTTACGCAAGCGGCGGCGGAGGCGGCGGGTATGGCGGTAATGGCGCTACCCACGGCGGCATTGGCGGCACAACTTACGGCAGTTTGGGCGACGGTGCTTCTGACATGGGATCAGGCGGTGGCGGCCAAGCAAGTAACGCCGGAGGTTATGGCGGCGGGTCTGTTTGGATTGACGGGCCTAATTATGTTTTTATCAATGGGTCTATCGACGTCAATGGTGGTGCGGCAGTTTCTCCAAATGCTGGAGGCGGAGGTTCCGGCGGAGGCATCACAATTGTCGGCGGCACAGTCAATATTTTCGGCAACTTGTCTGCCCGAGGCGGACTTCCCGGTTCTGGTAGCGGAGGAGGGGGAGGTGGAGGCAGGATTTCGATTAATTCCTCCAACCCCATTATTGCAGGAAATGTTTCAGTTGACGGCGGCGGCCAAGACGGCATTGCCGGAACTTTTTACGCCAACAACAGCGCCGGCGGGGGCGACTGCTATTTGTTGAATTATGGAACTTGCGTTCCCGGAGGAGTTTGCGTCATTAATAATAATTGCATGATGTTCGGTTTTCATACCTTTACTAATTTCACGGTCAATGCTACGATAAGGATCGAAGCCTATGAAGGGAGCGGCTATGTTTCATCACGAGCTGTCGCTTCAAAAGGCTGGTCGTTAAAGGGTTTTCTCTCAATCAACGCTACAAACTTTAACATGAGTTCCAACGGGATCATAAACGGGTCCATCTCCGGTTATCCTAACGGTTATTCCATCAATTCCAGCCAAACTGGGTTTGGTCGAGGCGGTGGCGCCTACGCCTCCGGTGGAGGGGGCGGAGGTTTCGGCGGTAATGGCAACACCGCCGGCGGCATTGGCGGAACTACGTATGGTAATTTGACTAATGGCGCTGATGACATGGGTTCCGGCGGTGGCAGCTCAAATAATGGCGCTAACTTCGGAGGTTTTGG
>CAZPDD010000090.1:0-4597 GCA_964585235.1 Microcaldota archaeon
ATTAGGGGCGACCGCTTTACCATCGATATAATGGCGCCAGTAGAAGAACCAAATTGGGAAAGGCGGCTTGCATTTGTGGCAAAGTTTAGGCCCGAACAACTGCTGCGGTTGAACATAAGAATAAACGACGAGCTTACGGAAAAAGAGGCAGCGGCAAGGAGAAAATTCTACAGAACGCGATTTCCCAACGTGCGCATCAGGTTCACAAAGGAATAGACTTCGCGATAATACCTAAGCCGTTGGTGGCTCCTGCTTCTTCCCGTACTTTCCCTTCTCGGCGTTGGGGAACATTGCCTTGAGTTCCTCGTCGGTCTCGCGCTCTTCCGACTTCTGCCACTTCTCGTAGTAGTCAGCGAAGTTTGTGAGAGGGTTTGTGAAGCGGTTGACGTTGTAGTAGCGGTTGTCCTTCTTGTCAAGCATCCCCAAGTGGTACGCCGTCTCGAGGTAACGGTGCCAAGTGGCTTTGGGCAGGTCGGGCGGCATTTCCTTGAGTGCAACAGAGCCCTTTGCCTTTGCGAGCGTGAGGACGCGCGCGAGGCGGTAGGCGCTTGTCTCGTTGTCTTCTATCACAAGCGCGATTTCCTTTACGCTGGGTTTTTTCTTTTTTTCCGCCAGCTCGTGGCTTTCCCACTGCCAGTACTTGAAGTTCATCACATGCGCCCTTAACCAAACGCAACGCGTTTCATTAATTTAAAACATAGCTTGGACGGTTTAGCAAGCATTTAATTGGTGCGCGTGCCCAAAATTGGTTTCGTGAAAAACTCGTGAAAAAACTTCCCGCGCTTTTGGCGCTCTTTTCAATTGCGCTTTTGCTTGCAGGCTGCGTTTCGCAAGGGACTGCGCCCTCCTCAAGCAGCGCACCGCCGGTCCTTTCAGCGGCAACCGCCACGCCAGCGCCTTCACCGCGCGCTTCCTGCACTGACGGCGACGCCGGCCGCAACTACGGCGTGCGGGCGTTTGTCAAGACCGTTGACGAGCAAGGAAACTCCAGGGTGTACGAGGACTATTGCACCGGCGGCTCGCAGCTGGTCGAGTATTACTGCCAAGGCAACCAAGTGGCTGCCGAAACAAGAGAGTGCAATTGCGTGCAAGGAACTTGCGGCGGGCAGGTGGTTGCTTCTCTCAACTTTTCTTTCGTCGGCTCGCCATCAAAGGCGTTCATAACGCCTTGCGACGCGCCCCAAATCGTTCTTGACGTGCGCGGCGCGCCGAAAAACGCAAGCGCGCGGTTCTTCGCGAGCTGGCCGGCGAAGCTCAGCGGCTCGTTCAATCCCGAAGCTGCAATTGCGGGTGCCGAAGGCTTTGTCGAAACGCGCATGACGGTGAGCGCGGGCTGCGCGACTAACGGCACGGCAACTGCCAACTTCACGGCGCAAGTTTGCAGCGACGCGGGCTGCTTGAACCGCACGCTCGCCATCCCCTTTACAGCCGGCACGTGCCTCAATGGTCAGGCTAATTGCATTGCTAACAACGAGAGCCTTGGGTGAGTAAAACGAACAGGCGGACCTTCATCGCAGGCTTGGCAGCCTTTTCACTCGGCGGCCGACATAGGGCCAAGGCAGCTGTAGCTAAGGAGCCAGTAATTTCCATAGAGAACGAGGGCGGCAGGATTTTTCCGAAGGGAATTCCTCAAGGCAGCGAGGCCATTCACGTGGCGGCGCAAGAGAAAAACGGCGTGGTCACTTACTACGTGCTTTATGGGGAGAAGAATTCCCGCTCGAGCCTGAAACTTGCTTTCGGAACTGCCGGAAAGCCGCTTTCGCACTGCCAAGTGCATTACTCCGTGAGGCGGCCTTTTGACGGCAGCGCGACGGTGCACTTCGCAAGCGGAAGGACCCTCGGCTTTTTCTACGCACCTCCCTCCGACAAGGAGGGCGCAAAGCCTGTTGCAATTTTTTCAAAACTCGCGCACTCGCCCGCATCGGTTGAAAAATGGGCGCGAGCGGCAGCCGAGGCCGAGCCGCTAGGGGTGCGGGCCAAGGAGGCTTTCAAAGGGCACGCTGACTTGCAAGAGTGGCACGCGCTATTGCTGCATGCAATGAAAGACAACTTTCAGGAAATCTCGCCAACCGATTCGCAAAAATGCGACTTGCGCAAGCTGACGCTCGTCAGACCCGATGACTAGCTACGCCCGGTCCGCTCTTCCCACAATTGCCTTGAATCCCGCCGTAAACTCATAGCCTCCTCTTCCCCGTTTTATTCAACTCTCGTAAACCCGCTTCAACTCCGCAACGTCGAGCTTCTTCATCTTGAGAAACGCCTGCGTTACTCGCGCGAGCTTCTTTTCATCGCCTGAGGCCATCATCTCGTCCATCGCGGTGGGGACGATTTGCCAAGACACCCCGAACTTGTCCTTCAGCCAACCGCACACTTCCGACTCTGGCACTGCCGAAAGCTTGTTCCAATAATAGTCTATTTCCTCCTGCGTTTCGCAATGCACTATGAAGGAAATGGCTTCGTTGAATGCAAAGCCGTGCGGGTGGCCGCTGTCCATCAAGCCGAACTCCTGTGCCTCAAGGCTCAACGCCGCGTATTTCACAGTCCCTTCCTTGTTGTGTTCCTCGCCCTTGCCGTAACGGACGACGTAGCCGACTTTGGCGTCGCGGAACACGGAAGCGTAGAAATTGGCCGCTTCTTCGGCAAGGCCGCACGCTTTGCCGGTGAACAAAATCACTGGAGTAATTTTCTGGCTTATTTTGTTCCCGCCTACAAAAACCAGCTGCCACGAGAGGCCGTACTCGTCGTTGCACCAGCCGTACTTCTCGCTGAACGGGTACTCGCCGAGTGGCATGAGCACTTGGCCGCCGGCAGAAAGCTTTTCCCACAGGCCGTCCACTTCCTCTTTAGAGCCGCACTTGACGTGAAAAGAGATTGAGGGGTTGAACTTGAAGAGCGGGCCGGCGCTTATGGCCATGAACGGCTGGCCGGCTAGCTCGAAGGAAACGACGTCGCAATCGCCTGAAGGCGTGTCGTGAAGCGTAGTCACGTTCTTGACTTTCGAGCCGTTGCCGAAGGCGTTTACGTAATACTCTGCTGCTTCCTTCGCCTGCGTGTCGAACCACAAGTGCGGAGTAATCTTCTGCATTGTGCACTCACCTCTTGTTTTTCATTTCCTCGGGCATCTTGCTTTCGTCCATGTAAACCAGTTCCCAAACGTGGCCGTCCAAATCCTCGAAAGCGCGTCCGTACATCCAGTCGTAATCCTGCTTTTCGCGGTATTCTCTGCCGCCTGCCTCAACTGCCTTTTCAATCATCTTGTCTACTTCTTGCCTGCTGCCGAGGGACAGGGCAACGAGGCACTCCGTGCTCTTTCCGGCATCCGCGATTTCCTTGCCGGGAATGAATGTCTTGAAGAATTTCTCGACTAGAAGCATTGCGAAAATGTTTTCGCCAACCACCATGCAAGTGGCGTTCTCGTCAGTGAACTGGGGATTGAACGAAAAGCCTAGCTTGGAGAAAAACTCTTTTGCCTTCGGCAAGTCCTTGACTGCAAGGTTGACGAAAATCTGCTTTGCCATGCGACCCCCCCCCGCATTATTATGGAGGGCCAGATATTTAACGAATTCGGGTAGGAACTGTTTGGCCCGTCATTGCGCAAGTGACTGCACCCGAATCAAGCAATGTAACGACAGGCAGGCGTTCGTTGGGCCCGACGTCGCGTAAACGAAACTCAAATCCTTCAACGGGCCAAAAAATACGCTGCAATTGAATCGACCTTAAGGTATATGCAAATAATTAACTGCGCAGTTAAAGCAAGCCACGCGCTTTAACCAGTTCCCTAGCTTCTTTTGTAATCGGCTTGCACAAGTTGACGGTCTTCACTTGCGCGCCGCCGAAAGCCACGCGGTCTTCATGAAAGTGCTTTGAAACCAAGGCGAACGGCCTCTGCACGCCACTCCTCGTCGACTCTGGCAAATCAACGACTGACTCCTCGTGCGGAACATGTACTTCGACATTCAACCCTTGAGCTCGCATTTGCTTGGCAATTTGAATGGCCGCGTCGATAAACCGGTAATGGCGCCTGACGCCCTGTGATTCCCACTTGTCTTTGGGTATCACTTTGCCCCGTCTTTTCGAGTACTCTTTTGCTAGGTTTTTTTGAAGCGTAGTGACAAGAAGTACGTGCTTTCTACCCTGTTTTAACAAAACCATTTTTCCAAAAGCGGAAATGGATTCGGGTATTTGAATCCCTTTCGGCTCAGCATTGAATCCCACCAAGTTAACGCCGGTCGATTGGCCGGATGTCTTGAGCATGCTTAAGGCGCCGATTGGCGGTTTTGCGTGCGTCTTGCCCCTCATTAACAAAAGTGCGCCAACCGTGCTTGCTATGGGCTCGACATTGCCGCGGTGGATGTGAAAATTCAATGGCGTAACGTATACGCTGGGAGAACTGTGCTTCGGTTGCCCTGCCAATGATTCCAGAAGACACTCGTCCACAGTTATGGTACCAACAGCCGACCGTGCGAATACTGCACTCGCCGCAGGAACGCGTTTTTTGAGCATAATACTAAAGATGAACGCCGCTCACTTTTTTAAGTAACGACTAGCTACTTATCGACCATACCATCGTAGTGAAATTGTCGAAATTCCGACACTC
>CAZPDD010000091.1:0-4544 GCA_964585235.1 Microcaldota archaeon
GCGCGCCAAACGCGTTTCCTTGTATGAGCTGCGCGGGGGAGGAAAAGCCAAGCGTAGTGCCGTCACTCAGGCGGACCGCAATGCCGTCCGCGCGCTGCACGAGGCGAGCGTCTTCAGGAAGTTGTGCGTTCAAGTCAAAGGGAAGCACAACGCGCCTCAATCCCGCGAGCGAGATTTCCTGCACGGGGAGAAGCTTCACCGGGGTGCCGGCTTGGAGGGTTTGGCTGAACAAGTTGCTTCCTTCAGCACCAAATGCAGTGGATTTTGGAATGTGCAAGTCGAATTGTGAAAGCAAATATACGAGGTCGCCGCCCTGCTCGAGCTGGCGGGTTCCCTGGGGGACTCCAACTGCAAAGTTTATTCCCGGCTTGAGCACAAAACCCCCGCCGCTTATCGCCGGGAGGTAAGGCTGCGGCAGCGACACTTGCGAGAAAGCCGGCACGGTTGCGATGCGCGTGCCATCAAGCTGCCTCTCGCCCACTTGCGCATCAGGGGGAAGGCCGATTGTCTCGCCTGCCCCGAATGAAGCGATTTTGCCTGCCGACGTCTCGTCTATGCGTGCGTCGGGGGGGATGACTAGCTTGAGCGCAACCGGAAGGGATGCAAATGCATTGCCCGCAAGGCCGCGGCCGTCAACGGCGTTGAAAAGCACCCTCGAGCCGGCAATGACGGATGCGGTTTTGCCTCCCGCGCTTGGGGCAAACGAAGTCCCCGGCGGCAGCTGCAAATCATAGTCCGCAAGGAATGCGACCACGCTTCCCTGCCGCGTGACGACTTCAGCGTCGCTTGCCACCTCGAGGGAAATTTTCACCGGCGGCCGAAGCTCTATTCCCCGCGTGGCAGTCAGCGCATAATCGGCGGGTGGGAGCAGGACTGAATCGCCTGCGTCAACAGTCACTTCGACGCTGCCGTCGTTTGAAACCGCCCCGTGGCGGGCGGTTTGCTTGAAGCCAACTGCACTGCCGTCCTGGGAAGTGACTGCAAAGGACCCGTCGGCGCTTTCCTGCAAAACCGACCCCGGCCCAAACGAGAAAGTGGTTTTTACCGGCATGGCCGCAAGCGGGCTTGCGCCAAGTTCCGGCGGCGCAAGGGGCTGCACCTGCAGCACGGTTCCCGCAGGCAGGCGCACTGAGCGTACGGCCGTCTCCTGGCTTAACGCCAGGCCTGTTGGGAAAATGATTTGCGTACCGCCCGCAATTGCCGCGCTTTTGCCGTTTCGGGGCACGACGGGAATCGAGGCGGGAATGACGAGCGATGCCTGCACCGGCAGGGTGATGCTCGCGCCAGTTGCCGCCGACTGCGTCACTTGCTTGGCGTCGAATATTGTTTCAGTTCCCGCCGGCGCCTCAAAAACGTTGCCCTGCCTTGCAGCCGCGCTTGAAAAGACCATGCGCGTTCCATCTGCAAGCTGTGCAGTTGTGCTTCCGTCGTCGTTTGGCCTCACTTGCGCGTCCTGCGGCACGGAATACCTCACCGCGAGGGGAAGTATCACCGGCACCGGCGACTGGGGCATGCACTTGCCTGCAGGAATGGTTTCGATAGTCACCGGCACCCGCTTGCTGCTGGTGATTCCCTGGAAGGAAGCGTAGAGGGAAAGCGTTCCTGTGCGCTTGTCCTGCTTGAACACGCACGAGCCGGTGGCAAGATTTGAAGGCGAGCGCGCAACGAGATTCAGCAAGCCGGTTTCGCCCGGGGCAATTTGCAGGGAAGGCGGGTCGATGAATACGCCGGACAAGTCGGCCTGTTCGTTGATGAGCAGCGGGTGCGGCCCCGAGTTGGCAATCCTCAGCTGCACTGTCTGTTGGCTGTTGTTGGGTGGAGCGAGAGTCACTTGCACGTCGGCCTTGTCAACTGCCCACACGCCGTCAATTGCATGCTGGACAACAGTTGCGCGCGCCGTGAAAGGCACTTCAATCCCCTGTCTCGCGCCGGCAACTGAGGCCGATATGCGCACGCGGCCGTTGATTGTCTCGTCCAGCTTTCCTTCGCGCTGCGCAAGCCCCAGGACGAAATCCGCAATGCCTGCCGAGAGCGCGGCATTGAGGACGCCCTTGCCCGGCAGCCTCACCTGGGTGGATGGCGTCACCTGCAAGTCAAGCACTTGGGGGATGCGGTCGCGCGTGATGGAAAGAGACACGAAAACCTCGTTGTCAAGCAGGTTGTTTATAGTAAGTGGTGCAGTTTTCACCCCGCCCTGGCCGTCAACTGAGAGCAACAGGCTTTTTTCGTTGACCGACACGATGTCGCGCGCTGTTACGGGAATGCTCCCCCGGGCAGTTGCGAACCCGCGGCCGTCAATGGAGTATGCAATGGTTCCGGTCCTTTCGGCAACTACGTTTTGTGCAACGTAAGTGCCGGGCTTGTTCGATGCTTCGGTTGCCTGTTCAATGCGGCCAAACGCGTCGTCCGCCACGCCGCCAAGTGTCACTAGCGCCCCCGTGACCGGTAGCCCCAGGCCGTCGCGCACCGTGAAAGTGACGGTTGCCGGCGCCAGGGCTACAATTGAGAGCGGTGTTGCCTGCACCGCCAATGCAGGGTTGCCCTGGCTATTTACGCGCACTGAAAATGTCTTTTCGTACACAGTCGCGCCCCCCGCGCTCAAGAGCGTGAGTTTGACTAGCCCGTCTGCAGAAACGCGCTGGCCGCGCAGGAAGAAGGACCCGGCGCCATTGGACAACGGCATCAACACGCTTGCGCCACCATCAGGGGTAGCTGAGGGTTGGAAGTCGCTCCCGCCGCTTTGCCCGCGGAGCAGTCCGAGTGCAATCCCGTTTGTCTCGGCACGTGCCGAAAGCGATTGGTTGAACGAGAGTGCGCGCACTTTCAGCGTGAACTGTTCGCCAACCCCCGCGCCAAGGCCGCCGGGCTGCACCTGCCTGCCGTCAGACGTCTCGAAGAACGCCTGGACGCACAACTCTCCCGCGCAGCTTCCCTCGAAGCTTATGCCGATTGGTTCGCGCAAGGTGTTTGCAAGCAACGCGCTTTTTGTCACGCCGGCGTCCGCGTCAACGGGATTTCGCACAGTTGAGCCTGTTGCCGCAAATGCGCTCCGGTAGTTCAGGCCCGTCTTTGCCGCCGCAACCGGCTTGGTGCGAATCGAGAGCGAGATTTCCTTGCTTGCGGCGAACTTGTCGAAAATGAACTCCACCCACTTGAATTCCCTCGCGTTCGGGTTGTTGGCGGCCTGCTCTTCAAGCCCGGGCAAGGAATTCGTGGCAGCCGCGCCTGCGCTCGAGTTGGAGGAGGTTTCCTGCGCAACGAACTTCTTGGCGTCCTCAAAGTCCGTTCCCGCAAAGCTGCGCGAACTGCCGGGTGCGTCAAAGCCGGTGATGGCAGCAGGAGTGGCGTCAAGCGCCGAATTGGGGTCGCCAAGCGAGAAGAACGCCGTGGCGGATGAATAGTCAATCGGCGGGGAGCGCATGACGAACCTCGCAGTATAGGCGGTTGCCGGCGCGAGTTGCGTCACGCGGTTTCCGTCAAGGCCGAAAAACCCTTCGAACTCGAGCTTGGTGGTTGATGCAACCGCGCTTGGGAACAACTGCGCTTCAACCCGCGATTCCGTGTTGGGCTTGATGTCAAAACCGCTTGAAACAAAGGAGTCGTAGCCGTTTGCCGAAATAGTCGCGCTTGCGCCGGCAAACTCGCTTGCCTGGACGCTGCACTCGCCTTTTTCATTGGTCGTGCAGGTTGTTTCGTTCAGGCCAGTGATTTTGGCAACCGCACCTTTTACGCCTGCGTGCGAGAACCTGTCCTTGACAACAACTTTCACGCTGCCGGCGCCGCGCGAGAGAATCACTTCGACGGAAGAATTTGCGCTTGCGGGCCGGGTTCGGCTCTCCCCGTAACGTCCCTGGGACGATGCGGCGGCGATTAAGTCGCCGCCCAGGGCCACGTCGTCAAAGAACTGGATGCCGTCGGGGCCGGTTGTCTTTTCGCCCAGTCCAAGTGGCGTGCGGTCCGCTGCGAACAAGGCAATGCCCGCGCCGCTTGCGTCGCTGCCGTCAAAGCTGCTTGC
This sequence comes from Microcaldota archaeon, assembly GCA_964585235.1. GTDB lineage: Archaea > Micrarchaeota > Micrarchaeia > Norongarragalinales > UBA97 > JAGVFW01. The sequence continues at coordinate 4,016 of CAZPDD010000091.1, forward strand.
GTGCACCCGCAGCTTCGCGGAATTTGCCGGCGTTGCCTTGGAAAGGGTGATTTTCTTCTCGCCCGGAGTGACTTGCGCCGCGTACTGCGCCAAGTAGCCCGGCGCATAGGCAGTCAGTGCATAAGCCGCGTTTTGCTCAAGCTGGAATTCCACGCGTTCCTCTAATGGATGCTCTTCCTGCAGCAACGCGAGCCTGCCATCGGCGCCTTTTGAGTAAAGCCTTACAAGCGGGGATTGCACGAAGTTTCCTGCCGAATCAACTACCGTCACGCCGAGCGGCTGGGGGCCTTCGAGCTTTCGAAGCGCCAGGTCAAATTGCGTGTCTTGGGTGACTGCAACCGCGTCGCTTGCCTTGGTAGCGTAAGACTGTGCGCTTGCCTTCACAAGCGCGCGTGTGCCAAGCGCCGCCTGGGTGGGAGGGGTTCGCCCGTCGTCACCGGTGAAAGCCGAAAACAACTGCTTGCCGGTATCCGCCTCGCTTGCAACCACGCTTGCGTTGGCGATCGCATTGCCCGACAAGTCGTGGACG
>CAZPDD010000092.1:0-4471 GCA_964585235.1 Microcaldota archaeon
CTCCTCGTTAGTAAGCACGTAAGTCGACAGTTCCAAGTACCCCGCGCCCACCATGAAGTCGCGCAAGGCGTTTTCCTTCATCGTCCCCGCGCTCAGGCTTCCTTTCGTGAAGACGCTCGGCAGCTTGGGTTCAAAAGTGTTGTAGCCGTGGCCGATTGCAATTTCCTCCACCAAGTCAACGGGGTGAAGAAAGTCGTTGCGGTAGGGTGGGATGAGGCAGTTTAGCCACTCTCCCTGCGCCGATGCCCCGATGCGCTGCTTTGCAAGGCATTCAATCATCGCCGCCGGCGCCAGCTGCGTTCCAAGCGCCTGGTTTACTTCCCCGACGGAAACCTGCATTTCCTCCGGCCGCGTGTCGGGCGTGAGCTTCGCCTCCCCGCCTTCGTAAACCATTTCCGCCTTCGTCACCCGCGCCCCCGCTTCAGCAAAATCTTGGCAGAATATTGAAAGCGCGGCGTTGCACGCACGAGGGTCAGTCCCCTCGTTCTCAATCAGCAGGCGGGTTGTCTTTTCCGTCACCGCGCTAGTTGCTTCGTTGATGATCGGAATGAGGCCCATCACCAAACCCGTTGAATCCTCGAGGACTGGCATTTTCTTCCCGCTGCCCACCAGCTTGGCGTAATTCCTTCCTTTCGGCAATTCTTCAAGTATCTGCCTCAAGCTCATCGCCTGCGTTGCCTTAAGGGGGACGAACTTTGTCTTCTCCGCATCGGCAGTCTTGAAGTAAAACGGAGCCTTCAGCTTGTCAAGGTCGTAAAGCCCGAAGCTGACGCGCTTGCGGTTCCTTCCAATGGTAGCATCCAGCTTTTCCTGCAGCTCGAAAAGCGCGGCGATGCTTTCATGCGTGAAGCTAACGCCTTCGACAACTGCGGCGGTCATCACGGGCCTGATGGCGGCAGCTTCCCTGCTCACAAAAATCTTGATGCCTGGGCCTTCGTGCAACAGCGGCTTTGGCAGCCCCTTTTCAATCCCAAGCGAGCCGCGAAGCGCCCTCGCCACTCCCTCCACGCTCAACAAGTCCGGCCTGTCGGGCGTCACCTCGAGGGCAAGCGCATCGGTCTTCTCATCGTAGCTTTCAAAAACGACTTTTATCTGCTCAAGCTCGTAGTTGAGCTTCTCGCCGTCCACCTTCGCCCCGCTAAGCTCAAGCAATTTTTTCTTCGAGAAAGTTACGGTGACCATTTATTTCAACGTTTTTCTAACGGTTTTGCCTGGTGTTTTTGGCTTGCGAATCGCAATTGAAATCGTTACGCCGAATTTAGTTCCAATTTTTTGCTTGATTAGCGCAAAGAAGTCAATCCCCTTGAAGACGAATCCGTCTTTTTCCGTGACTCGTCCAGCTCTTTCAGCGTGTCCGCTCGTAATCCTGGTGAGCTGATCAATGAACAGGCCGCGTGCAGTATCACTTGTGAAATCGCCATTGCCGTGCAGAACGTGAGCATTTTCATCGGTCAACATTTCGGCCCCTAAGGGACGGAGGTGTTTATCAATCATCGATGCGGATATGCCTGTCTCAGCCAGTCTTTTTTGTTCCAAACTGACGTCCCTGCTTTTTCTAAGGTGTCTTTCTATTTCGTTAAATTTCGCAGCACCTATGCGTTTTAGCCCCAAAGTTTTCACCTGCTCCTCAGAAAGTCTATCTTGTGCGAGTTGAGCTCGCGTATGTCGGTGATGCCGAGCGTGAGCATTGCCAGCCTGTCAATTCCCAGGCCCCAGGCAAGCACGGGGTGTTCGACCCCGAGCGCGTGCAGCATTTCCGGCCGGAACATTCCCGCCCCGCCGACTTCCGCCCACCCCTTGCCCGGGATTTCGACGCTCATCTCAACGCTCGGCTCGGTGAACGGAAAGTAAGACGGGTTGAAGCGAACTGCCTTTGCGCCGAAAACCTCTACGGCGAAAGTCTTCAAATACCCAAGGAGTTCGCGGAAGCTCATCCCCTCGTCAAGCACTATTCCTTCGCACTGGTTGAACTCGATGAAGTGCTTCCAGTCAATCTCGTCAGGCCGGAAGACGCGGCCGATGCAAAAGAGTTTCGTGGGGCTTGGAAGCTTTTGCGCCAAGTGCCTCGCGCTCACGGCAGTTGTCTGCGACCGCAGCACAAGCTGTGCGGCAACTGCCGGGTTCCATTCGTACCGCCATCCCTTGCTTCCCGCAAGCCCGCCTTCGTGCGCCGCCTTCACGCGGGGTGCGAATTCGGCGTGCAACTCAGCGGGAATCTTGCCCTTCGCTCGGAATGCGTCGTGGATTTCGCGCGCGGGGTGGTCCTGCGGCATGAACAACGCGTCCATGTTCCAAAACTCAAGTTCAACTAGCGGGCCGTGGACTTCGCGGAATCCCATTCCAATCAGGTGAAGCTTGATGCGGTTGAGGAATTCCTTGTAAACGTGCTTTCGCGCAACCGCCATCGGGGCGGCTACGGTGCGCAGGTCGTATTCCCTAAAGCGCTTGCCCTTCCAGCCCCCGTCCTTTAGCATCTGGGGCGTGAGCTGCGATATTTTGCCCGCCTCTTCCACAAGCGCCTGCCTTCCTTTTGCAGTAGCTGCGGCAAAAACGCTTTTTTCCTCCGTTTGCTTCACTAGCCCGCGGTGCAAGAGTGTTTCAAGCACTTTCTGTTCGGCAACCCCGCCCGGCCGCTTGCCGCGCATTATTGCCTGCAGCGCACGCTCCTCTTCCTGCTCGCCAATCTCCTTGGCAACCGACAAGTAAGTCTTGCCGTCCTTCTTCTCGGCCTTTAGCCAACCGTTGCGCATTGCCCACTGCAAGGCAATGTTCTTTTCATGTTCCGCCAAGCCCGTTCCTGCCAATGCGTCGTTTAACTCGGTTTTCTTGCTTTCCTTCACGGTTTTGGCAAGCCGTTTTTCCGGCAGCCCCTTTTTCGCGTAATCGGCCCCTTCCTGCGTAAGTTCGAGTGAGTTCTTGGCCGTGCGCTCCACTGCCGCAAAGCCGCGTTGGCCCAAGTCCTCAAGCGCGCTCATCACGCTTGGGTAAGGCACGCCGTTTTTTTCCGCGATTTCCCGCGCCTCAAGCTTTCCCTTGCCGGAGCTGAGCAGCTGGAGTATTTTCATCTCGGCTTCATTCATTCCCGTGAGGCACCGAGTAATTGGAGCCGTAAAAACAATTTAAATGCACTGTGGCAAGGGGCCGCATCGGCAACTTTACCGCTTGTAACCGAATTTCTTCATCATTTCAAGCCGCTCCTTCCTGTCCGCCTCGCCTTCCACCCCGAGCGGCGTTGCCCCGTCAATCACGCCAATTATCCCGCGGCCCTGTGAACTCTCTGCGATGATGACTTGAAGCGGGTTGGCAGTTGCCGCAAAAACAGTGGTCAATTCGCTGACGTTTTTGAGCCGGTTGAGCACGTTGACGGGAAAGCCGTTTTTCAAGAAAATTACGAGCGAATGGCCCGCGCCGATCTTCAAAGCCGTTTGTTCAGCTTTTTCCTGCAATTCGCCGTCGTTGCCGTCGCTGCGCACAAGCCTCTTCCCGCTTGCCTCGCAAAAAGCAAGGCCAAACTTGATGGCAATGCCACTTTCGGCCAGCGTCTCGTAAACATCCTCGACAGTCTTGATGAAGTGGCTTGATGCGATGATGACGTTTGCCCCTTCGGGAATGGCGACTTGCACGAATTCGAGCTTGAGATTGCCTTCCATGGGGTACGGGAGCGCGACCAATATAATTTAAGCAAGCCTCAATAAAACGCTTTTCATGCCTTCCGCTCCCGAGAAATGGATTGCAGCCATTCAAAAAGGTCCTTCGTCGCCTTCGGCAAAACGCATTTCGCGCGGTTTTCCGATGCTCCAGGCGCTGCTTTCATTCAAGCGCGAAAGCCAGAATCCGCCCGCGATTGACGTTGAAAAACTCTTTACTGCATCCGCAGGGGCTGTCGCCGGCCTCGGGGTTGCGCAGCTTCTCAAGCCGGGATGGGAAAAATTGGCTGAAAGATTCCCTACTCTCGCCGACCACCAGGCCAAGCTCACCCGGAGGCAATTCATGACGCGCGCAGCGCTGTTTGCCTCCTTGGTATTAGCCGGAAGGACGGCGGACCACGCCACGACCTATATCGGTCTCGAGGAGGCGTATGAAGGACTCGAGGAATTCAAGCGCTTGCCCGAATTCGTCGAATTGCCGCCCGAGGTCAAGGAGCGGCTGATGCCGCCGGCGGATTTTCTTGAAGACAGCCCGATTTACCGGCCGCTTGTAAAATCGTACATTGCGCATCCTGCGAATTTTGCGCGCGATGCCCTCATCAGCACAATTGCGGGCTCGTCGCTTGCTGCCGGCGGTGCAAAAATCGTCAAATCGCCGGCGCTTTACCCGCTTGGTACCTCAATGATTGCCTTCTCGTCCTTCCTCATTGCCGCCAAGAACCATGCTGCCACCAAGGAAAGGCGGCTTTTCTTCTGCAATGCACGGGGTCTGCGGCGTGAACTGCGAGCGCTTCACGTGGAAATGAGCAAAAAGTGATTTCAAG
>CAZPDD010000093.1:0-4279 GCA_964585235.1 Microcaldota archaeon
TTGTAGGCAACGTCCTTCACGAGGAACTGGAACGCGTAGCGGAAGAGCTCCTCCATCAACGCGCCGGTAATCTTGAGACGCTTGTTCGAGTAATGGTCCTTGTCGTCAACCGCGCGCTTCTTGTAGGAGACTAGGATGGCACGCTCCGCCATGCGCGCGAGGAAGTACGCCTTCGGGATGCGGGCTGACTCGTCAATGCCCACGTGGGGAAGCAAGTACCGGTCAAGAAGCATTTCCGCGCGCCTAACCTGGTATTCCGTCGGCTGGCCGGGGGCCGCGCGCTTGCCAATTGCCTCAAGCGCATCGCGCTTGGTCTTCGCCTCGTCAAGCTCGAGGTTTAGGTTAACGTCGTTTTGCACAATCGGGTCTTCACTGAAGGCCTCGACAATGCGGTCGACACCAAGGCCAAGCGCCTTCATCGTGAGCGTAAGCTCGAGCGCCTTATTGTAGCTCGGCATGGTGACGGAAAGCTTGCCGTCAATAGTGCGGTCTACTGTGCAGCGGCCGCGGAAGCCCAGGCGCGTGCTGAAGATTTTCGCCTGCACGAGCTTGCCTTCCTTCTCGCGCGAGACGAGAATGCGGTTTGGCGCGAGGTCTTCAAGAGTCATGAGCGCCTTTTCAGTGCCGTTGACTACGAAATACCCGCCGGGGTCAAGCGGGTCTTCGCCAAGCTCTACAAGCTCGCTTTCGCTCTTTCCGTTCAGGTAGCAAAGCTTGCTTTTTACCATGACGGGAAGCTCGCCTACGAAAACTTCCTCTGTGCGCTTTTCGCTGCCGTGGATTACGGGCGTGATTTCAAGAAAGAGCGGTGCAGTGTAAGAAAGGTCGCGCGCGCGGGCTTCGGCAGGATAGCAAATGCGCGAAGTGCCGTCGACTTCGATGACGCGCGGGCGTTCGACGCGGATTTTCCCTAGCTTGAGCACGAGGCCCTCGATTTGCGGCTCGATGACTTCCTGAGAGTCGACGACTTTCTGCAACCCGTTTTCTACGAACTTGTCGTAGCTCTCGACGTACTGGCGCACGAGGGAGTTGTTGCGCAAATAGTCCGCAGTCAGCTCTTCAAAAGCCATTGTTTACCAACCTTGAGAGTAAATGGAATTACTCTTCTTCGACAACGAGCCTGTAGAATTGCTCGATTTTCTTAGTAACCGGGCTGTTGCGCTCAATGCGCACGACGTCACCGACCTTTGCGTTCAAGGGAACGAGCGCAGGGTCTGATTCGATGATGAACGGAAGCGCCTCGATGGGCTTTTCTATCCTTGCCAGTAGCTCTTTGACTTCAGTTTCAGTTGCAATGACGTGTTTAGGCACAAAAACGTGTGCAGGCTGCTCCAAAACATTCCCCCGCATAAAATTCGCTAGTGGTTCGCGACATAATTGTTATCGCACAAAAAGCTTATAAACACTACTTAAGAATTATTCAGCTCCTAACTCACATCACGAGCCCGGCCACGCTTGCGATTCCGCGAAGGAAGAAGAACCACGCGAACTCGCTTGGAAGCAAGGCTGCGGCGATGAGAAAGTCCCCGCCTCCGTAAAAGAGCTTGTAGGAATTGGCCGACGGGTCGGCAAAACCACCACCGGCTATTGTCATGAGTCCGCGGCCAAGGGCAAAGAGGCCGATGTAAGCACCTAATCCGTCGCCAAAGCCTGCGGCGGCAAAAAGCGCGAAGCCGGCGAAAATGTCCGGCACTCCGTAAAACAGGCTTGAAAAACCAACCACTTTCACGCTCCCTCCGCAGGCATTACCCTGTTGCAGGTTCAACGGGTCTAAGCGCCCAACGCGCTTTTCTCAGCCTTCAAGAAAAGGCTCCCCTCATAAAGAAAATGAAAATTGTTTTTTCACGCACTACTTTATTGACTCGCGGTAAAGCTCGCTTGCAAAATCCCAGTTGACGACATTCCACCAGTTCTTCACGTACTCGGCCCGGCGGTTTTGATACTTGAGGTAGTACGCGTGTTCCCACACGTCAACGCCGAGGACTACGACCTTGCCTTCGCTTATCGGCGAGTCCTGGTTTGGAGTTGATACAATTTCCAATTCCTTTCCCTTAAGCACAAGCCACGCCCAACCGGAGCCGAACCGCCCCACCGCAGCTGCGGCGAATTGTTCCGTGAACTTGTCGAAGGAAGAGAATTTTGCGTTGATTGCCTCGCCGAGCTCGCCAGCGGGCGAGCCGCCCTTGCCGGGGCCCATCATTTTCCAGAAAAGCGAGTGGTTGTAATGCCCGCCGGCGTTGTTGCGAACCGCAGTGCGGATGCCTTCAGGCAGCGCGTTCAGGCCCTCGAGGACTTCCTCGACCGGCTTGTTTTCAAAGCCGCTGCCGGCAAGCGCCTTGTTGGCGTTGTCCACGTACGCAGCGTGGTGCTTGGTGTGGTGAATAGTCATGGTAGTTTCGTCGATGAAAGGCTCGAGCGCGTTGTACGCGTAAGGAAGCTTAGGCAATTCGAACATTTTTTCCCACCCCTGCAGATTTACTACGCCAATATAATGGAGCTAAACGGTTTTTTAAACAGACCTTGAAACCCGCCAGTGGATACCGGGGGGGAAAAGGAAAAGAAAAAATTAGGGAAAGCGCTTTTTCAGCGCTTCATCTTCTTCATTTCAGCCGCGCAGTTGGAGCACATTCCCATGCCGTGCGCCATTTGCCCGAGGCCGACAAGCGCAATCAAGGCGCCTGCTACGTTGACGTACATGCCAAGGCCGATTCCGATACCTGCAAGCAGGAGCATCAAGCCGGTCACTTTCACGCACGTGTCGTGCATCATCATTCCCATCATTTTTACCAACCTCTCCCAGTAAACTGGGTAATTAGTATTTACTTAATCCATGCTTAAAAAGGTGCCGAGCATATGGGGCGACGAGTGGCAGCCTTTATTGCTCAAATGCGCGCGCCAAGCAGGGCGCCTACGGCATAGCCCGCGAAGGCAGCAAGCAAACCGACGCCCGCCATCTCAAGGCCGCTTTTCAACCAATTCCCCACCGTCAGCCTGGCCTTGAAAACTCCCCCGGCGAAAAGTACGACGGCGGAAACAATAGGCGAAACTACCACCGAAGTGCTTACCGGCAGGAAGAAGAAAGGCAGGAGGGGAATGAAGGAGCCGGCGAGCGCCGAGCCGCCTACGACTATGGCGTCATTGACGGGGTTCACGTCTTTTGACTCGGATAACCCCAGTTCCTCTTCCATCATCACGTTAAGCCACACTGCCTTGTTGGAAGTGATTTTGCGCACTATCTCGTCCAACTGCCTTGCGCGAAAGCCCTTTCGGGCGTAAATCAGGCGTATTTCCTCGCGCTCGACTTCCGGCTTTTCGAGGATTTCCCTCTCTTCCGTCTCTAGCTGCTTCTGGTAATAGTCCTGGGCGGCGCGGGAAGAGGCGTAGGCAACTGCCGCCATTGAAATGCTTTCGGCGAAAGTCGCTGCCAGGCCGGCGATGATGATGACGCGCGCGTCGCCAGTGGCAGTCGCCACTCCGAGGAGAACGCCAAGGACGTTGACAAGCCCGTCTTGTCCGCCGAGGATGACCTGGCGCAGGAAAGACCCGCCGTCGGCCTTGCGCGACAAAAGCTCCTCTTCGGCAATCTTGCGCGCGTCTGACTTCTTCATCTCAAACAATACGCGCAAGCGGCTTTTAAAATCCAACGCCGCTAATTGTTCCACTGGTGAAAAACCGGCCGAGGCGTGTTGCCCCTTTGAAAACTTACGCCTGCCCAATGCATCCCGAGGTGAGGCAGGCCAGGCCCGGAAATTGTCCGGAGTGCGGCATGAAGCTCGCGCTTTCGAATTCACCACCTGCCGTCAGGCACAACGGGGCCAAGAGCGTTGGCACTCCATCGTGGAAGGACTACCTGCCCCTGGCGGCGATCATCAGCCTGATTGTGCTCACAAGCGCCGCCATCTCCCTTAAAGACTACAGCCTCGGCCGTTTCACAATTGCAAATGCATTGTCTTACTTCATGGCTGGCTTTTTCCTCGTCTTCGGCGGCTTCAAGCTTATTGACCTAGCGGGCTTTGCTCACGGCTATTCCACTTATGACTTGCTTGCAAGCAGGGTTTTTGCCTACGGCTACGCCTACCCGTTCATCGAACTGTTTTTCGGCCTTGCGATGATTCTCGCGCCGGCCTCAAAACCGCTGTTGGTGGCGGAGTTTTTCTTAATGGCATTCAGCGGAATTGGCGTAGTTTTTAAACTGTTGAAGCGGGAGAAATTCGAGTGCGTGTGCCTAGGAACTTTCCTGAAAGTCCCATTGACGAAAATCACCGTAGTCGAGGACTTT
>CAZPDD010000094.1:0-4212 GCA_964585235.1 Microcaldota archaeon
AGTAAGGGCATAACCTACGCGTGCTTGAGTTTCTTTACTACGCCCTTCGATGCGTCGACTTCCACAAAGTCGCCGTCGGAAAGCTCTCGCGTGGCAACGTGCGTGCCGACGACGCACGGGATGCCCAGCTCGCGGCTGATTATTGCCGCGTGGGAAGTGATTCCGCCCTCGTTGGTTACGATTGCCGCCGCTTTTCTGCAAATGGGCACCATCGTGATTTGCGTCATTCCCGTCACGAGCACCTCGCCTTGCTTGAATTCCGCCAGCTCGCGCGAGTAATCCGCAAGCCCTGCAGTCACGATTATCCTCACCCTGCCAGTTGCCTTGCCGGGGCTTGCGCACATTCCTGTGATGGTTTGCAAATTCTCGCGCTTTTGCGCAACTCCAAGCTTTTTGGAAAGTGCTGCTGCCTCGTCGCCAGAGTAAAACTTTACCTCCGGGTGGCTGTATTGGAAGAGGTAGTGTTTTCTCCGGCGCGCGATTTCCTGCCGCTCAACGTGCTTTCCCTCAAGGAGAAGCGCCATTATCTCGTGCTTGCGGTAGACTTCTACGAGGTCCTTCAGGATTTCGCCCTTGCGTTTTGCAATTTGCTTGTAAAGAGGCAGGCAGAGCCAGACGGCGCTTGCCCAGCAGGTCTTTTCAGCAATGCGGTTGAAGCCAAGGTCCTGGAAGAGAAAAGCGAGATATTCCGCCTCCTTACTCCCAATTGAGGCGAGGAGCACTTTTTGCTTTTGCAAAAGCGCCTCCTTTTCGGACAATAGTTTTTCCGCGAGCTTGCCGTCGCCGCCGTCTTTCGCGCGCTCTTGCAAAAACCCGATGCCGTCGGCTAACTTGTAGGTGTTTAGCATCAGCCAGGGGAATTTGCTTATGTGCGCTTCAGCTGCTTTTTCGGAAAAGCCCGCCTTCACCATTTCGTGAAAGGCGATTTCCTCCTCGTTGATTGCATCCAAACGAGTGTAAGTAGTTAGTTGCGCAAAAGCCTCTTCCAATTCAAGCGAGCTGTTTTTTGAGATTGCCCGTTTTAGGTTGAATAGCGGAGTGTCGAGGAATTCCGGCTGCGTCACTTGGAAGCTGCTCATCAGCCGCTCCATCAGGCCGCATAGTTTTTCAAAAGTTTGCGCAAGGTCGGCGTCGCTTTTGCTGCCAAAATCAGTTTTTCCCACCTGCCCGGCGAACTGCCAATATTCTTTCTGCAGCCCGCGGCTGGCGGACAGCACTCGCTCCTTGAAGGCGGGCTGCAAAAATTCGGCGCTGAGCTTTTCGCACCTTGCAACTTCAAGAGCGTTGTCAAACCACGAGACTTGAAGGCCGTTGGCAGTGACTGCCGAGTCGTTGATGGCCGAGCCGAGAAAATGCCTTTTTTGCGACTGACCAAGGACGATGCTTTCGACAACCGGCATGGAGCAGACTTCAACACCGCCCCAGGAAAACTGGTACATTATTCCCTCCTACCCTTCCAGCACTAAGCCTTGCGCACCCGCAGAGGACTTTTACTCGGCAAGCACAACCCCGACCGACTCGGGCCGCCGCGTGACGTTGCCAAGCCGGATGCCCGCCGCGTACTTGATGCCTTTTGACTCGCACAAGTCAAGCAGCCGCTGCGTGACGATGCCGTCAAGCGCAACCGCGTGCACGCCCTCCATCTTGCCTAGCTCGGCAACCGCGTCGCGAACCTGCACCTCGTGCAGGAGCTGCATTCCGCCGCCGTAGACGCGGGCCTTTAGCGAGCCGCTCAATTCCTTGAGCGCTGCTTTCAGGGGCTCTGCCGCTTCTGCAGGCACGGGCGGCAACGGAGCCGCCGGCACGGCAGGGGTTGTCTGCTGTTGGTCAATTGTGTGCGGGGGCTGGGCCGCAACCGGCGTTGCCGGCTGCATGGGCATCATCTGCTGGCGCTGGATGGGGACGATGCGATCGGGCCTGAAGGGCTGGCCGTTATCGCGGCCGCTTCCCATCTGTTGTTCCACGCGCTGGGTAGCGTTCAGCCTCCTGTCGTCATCGCGCCTCTCGCGCATGCGACCGCCGGACTCCCCGATTTGCGCGAGCGCCTGTTCGGTTGGCACGCGCCTGCGGAGGCACTGGATGATTTCCTTGCGCGAAAGCTCCTCGACCTCGTGGCCCGTTGGCGCGCGGGAAACGAACTCTATGTCGGTTGCGTTCACGAGCTCCTTGAGGATGATGTCGCCTCCGCGGTCGCCGTCAAGGAATGCCGTGACTTCCTTCTTGCGGCACAAATCCGCAATCGTCTTTCCGACGTTCGCACCGCCGATTGCAACCACGTTCTTGATGCCATTACGCAGCAGGTTGACCACATCGGCCCTTCCTTCGACAACGACGATGTCCTCGCTTGAGTCTATGCCGGGGCCTGCGGGCAGGGCTTCGGCGCCGTAGGAAATGACGTCCGAGATTTTCAGCTCCTCGCGCACCATTTCGCTCAATTCCTTGCTTTCCGGAATCTCGCTTGTCAGCATGGTCTTGAGCAGGTCACGCGCCCTTCCAAGCACTTGCTTGCGCTTGAGGCTTCTCGTGTCCTCAATCTTGTCGGAACGAATGCGGGCGTCGCACGGGCCAACGCGGTCGACTATTTCAAGCGCAGCTGCGAGGATGCTCGTCTCAACCATGTCGAGGCTGGAGGGAATCGTAATCGTGCCGATGCACTTGCCGCCGCGCACTTGCGTGTCAACTTCAATGCGGCCTATCCGGCCGCTTTTCTGCAGCTCGCGCAAGTCAAGCTCGTCGCCAAGCAGGCCCTCGGTCTGGCCAAAGATTGCCCCGACAATGTCGGGTTTTTCCACAATCCCGTTTATGTCAATAGTCGCCTTGATGAGGTACTTCACGATGTCCACGTACGTCTTTGCCATTCAAATCATCTCCAAATTCAAATCTCTTTTTCAAGCTCGATTAACGCCGTCGGCAGCTCTTCAATTGTCCTGAGGCGGAAGAGCGCCCTGAATGCCTTTCGCCCGGCCGCGTCGACCCTGCCGCCGGCCGAGCGCACGAGCCCTTCAAACTCCATGGTCTTCCTGCGGCCCTCTTCGTCGAAGTCAAACAGCAGCAGCACTTCCTTGCCGTCGACCTGCCCGATGCTTTTTTCTACAACTCTTTGCGGCCGCCTCGAGTTGACTGCAATCGCCCCGGCCCCAAAGCCGGCTTTTTCAATTGCCTTCACGTCCTTGGCGCCCTCGACGAAAACCGTCTCGCTAGAGAGCTTTTCGCGCAACTTGGCCAAGAGCTTCCTCTTTTCTTGGGGCAGCATTTTTGCTCACCGCTGGCAATCTGCATGCAAACAACTTCACGCGACAACAACCCGTTTCAACTGCGCGTGCGAAACGCGTTTTTTCAGTGGTTCTTGCCCGCGCCGGCATCTTCGCAAATCAGGTCATACAAAGAAGGAGAGATTCGCACAATGTCCGTCTGGGACACTATGCCCGTTATGCGGCCGTCTTTTGTCACAACGAGGCGCTTGATTCCTTTTTTTCCCATCAGCGCAGCCGCTTCACTCAAGTCGGCGTCAAGGCTGATGCTCACCAAGGGCCTTGAGGCAATCTCGCCCACCTTCGCGTCCATCCTGCGTGCTGCCACGCTCTTGCGGATTATGTCCGCGTCGGTGACCATTGCGCTTAGCAAGCGCCCGGCGTCCTCCACCAGGAGGCACCCGACGCCCTCTTGCGTCATCTTGCCTGCGGCCTCGTAAACCGAGGCGCCAGCGCCTATTGTGACAAGCGTTGTTTTCATGCAGTCTCCTACTTTAATCCCTGTTTGCATTACAACCATTATGCCTGCGGAGCTATAAAAGCCTTTTCGCAATAGACGAACAGGAATACGGCAATGCGCGAGGTGATTGCTTGGTTACATTTCATGAAATGGGCCCGCTGGAAACGCTTCTTGCGCAGCTTCGAGACTACGTTACACACAAATTTATGGATTCGCCAAACATTTTTTACAACGATACAACCAAGCGGGATGGAAGCCACCATATGGTTTTTTTCGTAAGTCTTGGCGGCCCGGCGAAGGACGAAGAGCTTGAACCAATGCACAGGCTTGTCAGAAACTATCTGGACAATCCTGCAAGCCCCAAGATTTTCGAGTCAATGAGCTTCAGTGACCCACGCCTCGGGCCGCTCCTTGATTTCCACGGCATTCTCTTCCGCGCAAGGCAAATCAGGCCTCGGGGAAAGGCAATCGCCGGCGAGAATGCCGCAGAAGTAATAGCCC
>CAZPDD010000095.1:0-4159 GCA_964585235.1 Microcaldota archaeon
ACGCGGCCGCCAACGCGGCGCGTCTCGACCAGGTAGTAATACCGCCTGCCGTTGATTTTCTTCGCTCGGATGAAAGACACGCAACCACCAAAAAGTTTTAGGCACTACAAACTTTTAAATCACCCGGCGGCAAAAGGCGGCTGGAAGTAGCCGATGAAAAGTTTAGGCACTACAAAAACTTCCGCAGAAAGGATTTTAAAGCAAACCCGTGAAGGTAAGTCTATGATTCACATCGTACCCATGCATGCTAAAGCCGACATCCAATTTGAAAAATATGGCGGATTACACACAGCTATACTCGAAATGCGTGGAAAGAAAGTCAAAGTTTTTACTGGAAACTCAGAAGAACTCGGAGCTGTCCTTTTACGCAGTGGCACGGGATATGCCGAAGCGTACCCCATTAAGAAAAAAATAAACTCTGCCAAATTAGCCGCTGAAGTTCAGCAATTTATCGAAGAAATGAGAGAACATAAATTCAAGGGGGAAACTCCGCTGGACAGGATAACCATGGGTTTTGGAATGGCTCTACGTATGGCGGGAGCCAAGACCGAGCACCACCCCCTCCAAAGCGAAGTTAAAGCAAAGGTAAGGAATCTCGAGGAATCTTTAGCGGCATTCCATGCGGCATTAGGAGAAAATTTGCGTAAGCAAGCGAAAAACACAAAAAATGCGATCGCACTAGTGCCAGCACAAGATTGGCCGGGGCTGGCGAAACACCTAATGGAGCTCGGGGTTGAATTCCAAATCCACAGGCCGTCCGACTTAAACCAGCTGACACTAAATCAGGCGACAGACACTATCCGCGATTTTTCAAACATAACTGCTCTGCCGCCGAACCTTATTTCCGCCGAAGACAAAGTGAAGCTGATTGAACTTGAACGAATGATCCTAAAACAGCCGGAAAAGAAGCTTATACTCTCAGTGAAGCAGCTCTTAGATATTCTTGAAGCGCAGCAGCTAGTCCGTCACGGCCTGACGGACTATGCACAAAGGAACGGGCTTTACCCGCGATAAACTCTGCAGAATCGGTTGGCACGCGCGCGTTTCTCAACGCCCGTTTACGCAAACCTTCGCGGCAGGGGGTAGATTTCGCCGCATTTCTTGCAGACTTTCTCCTTCTTGCCGTAGTCAAGCGTAAAGTCCTTGCCTCCGCACTTGGGGCACTCGTTAACTGCAGTTTGGGTGTGAAAATCCTGCCACCCTGCCTTGCCCTCGCGGTAAACCATGGGCTTGCGCGCCGGGGCATCGCCCGGGGCCGACGGGAACTGGCGTTCCTCGCGAACTACCGCAACGCCGCCACGCTCGCTGCGCACCTGCTTGAACTCGCTAACGTCAGCGCTGCTGCAACGCGGGCAGTTCTTCTGCTCGTCGGAAGGAAAACGGAAACCGCAGTTCGCGCAGGAAAAAACAGGCATAAGATAGTTATTTGGGGCAGAAAGCAAATAAAAACCCCCGCTTGGGGGAGGGGACCCACCCCCCACTTCCACTATTAGGCGGGGGCTGGCGCAACGCCGGGGAGAAGACCGGGTGCCTTTTGCTTTTACGCGCCGTACAACTTCGCGCGGCCAAGCAGGTTGACCACTTCCCTCATCACGTCAAGCCCGCGCAAGCGGCCGAGGCCGCCGCGGGCGCAGTCGCGCTCGCCGAACTTGCGGACTGCATCGCGGCGAACACCCGGCCCGGCCATAAGGACCGGCACGGGGTCCCCCGTATGCGCCTTGAGGGCGCATGCAGTTGAATGGTCTGCAGTCACCACAACCAAACCATTGTTCCAGGAAACAAGGGGCGCAAGCGCGTCGTCAACGCGCTCGATGAAATTCCTCTTGCCGACGAAATCGCCGTCTTCACCGAAGGAATCGGTTGCCTTGACGTGAAGGAAAACAAAGTCCTTGCGTTCAAGAAGCCTCTGCGCCGCGGCCACCTTTGCCGACAAGTCAGTATCGCCCCGGCCCGTCGCCCCCTTGACTTCAGCCAACTCCATCCCAAGCAGGCGCGAAAGCCCCTTGTACATCGCCGCGCCAGCAACGCAACCTGCCGACAAGCCGTGCTTTTGCTCAAACGCAACGAGTTCTGGCGCAAAGCCCGCGCCGCGCAAAAGCAGCGCATTGGCGGGCAAGAGATGTTCCTTCACGCGCTGCCTGTTCAAACCGTGCTTTGCAAGAACAGCACTTGCCTTTGCCAGGAATTCGTTTGCAAGCGCTGCAGTGCGCTTTGCCTCCTGCGTTGCGTCAAGCGGCTTTACTTCCCTCGGCCGCACAAGCGCCACGTGCGGGTCGGTTTCACAAACCATTTGGCTCAACGCAACCCCCTTTGAAGGCCGGAACACAAGCGCGCCCCTGTGGCTTACCCCTGCCTTGAACAGCACGTCAACGCCATTTAGTTTTATTGCATTAAGCGCGGGCTCAAAGGCTGCAACGCTCATGATGCGGCCCGCACGCCGGTCGGCAATCACTCCCTTCTTGTCAACAGTAGCGAAGTTAACACGAAAACACAAATCCCCTTGCTTGAGCTTGATTCCTGCACCTGCAGCTTCAAACGGCCCGCGGCCCGTGTAAACTTGTTTCGGATCATAACCAAGCAACGCCAGGTGCGAAACGTCGCTGCCCGGCCGAACGCCAACCCCGATAGAGTCAATCATTCCCGTAATTCCCTTGTCCGCCAAGGCATTCAAGTTCGGAGTGCGCGCAGATTCAAGCGGAGTCAAGTAATTCAATTCCGGAACCGGCCGGTCACCAAGCCCATCCAACACAACCAACAAAGCCTTCACTCTACTCCCCCCTCCAAGCGTATGCTTAACTCGCGGTTCGGCCGCCTGAACTTCCTGCCGGAAAAACGCGCTTTGGAACCAAGCTCTTCCTCGGCAACCAACAACGCATTGTACTTGCAAGTCCTCTCCGAACGCGCAGGCGCGCCGCTTTTCAACTGCCCGCAGCCTAACCCGAGCGCCAACTCGGCAATAAACGCATCCTCCCCATCTCCCGAACGGTGGGAAGCCATCACACCCCAACCGCTTCCGTAAGCAAGCTTGGCAGCACCAACGGCCTCGGTAAGCGAACCGCATTGGTTTGGCTTAAGCAAAAGCGCGTTTCCCGAACGCAAAGCAATGCCCCTCGCCAGCCGCCCGGAGTCGGTGGAGAATAAGTCGTCCCCCACCACTTGCAGCCCGGGCACGGCTTTAGCAAACGCGGCAAACCCGCTGAAATCCGTTTCTTCCAAACCATCCTCTACGGAAACAAGCTTGTAATCGCGTGCGAGGCCGGCGAGAAAATCAATCAAGTCGCCGCGAGACCGGCTTTTCCCATCAAATGCATATTTTCCTTTCGAGAAGAACTGCGTCGCCGCAACGTCAAGTGCAAACCCAACCTTCCCACCCCACCCCGCCTCACCAACTGCCTTCTCCATCAACTCAAGCGGCTCGGCCACGCTGCGCAAACCAACTGGCGCAAACCCGCCCTCGTCACCAACCAGCGTGGCAGCCTTGCCGAACTTCTTGGCAAGCAACGCGCGCAGGGCGTAATAGCACTCGCTTGCAGCCTGCATCGCAGACGAAAAAGAACGCGCGCCAACTGGCGCGAGCATGTACTCCTGAAAAGCCAGTCCGTTGCCCGCATGGGCTCCGCCGTTGACAACATTACAGAATGGAACAGGCAAGGAAACGGCCTTGCCGCCGGACAAGTAAGAATAAACGGGCTCCCCCTGCGACGCGGCAGAGGCCTTTGCAACTGCAATGCTCGTTGCAACAACCGCGTTTGCACCCAACCTCCTTTTGTCTGCAGTGCCGTCGAGCTTTAGCAACAGCCCGTCAATTTCAAGCTGCTTTCCCGCACGCTTGCCAACCAGCTTTCTGGCTATTGGCCCGTTCACATTCGAAACCGCCTTGCGCACGCCCAAACCCCGGAAGCGCCTTCCCCCGTCGCGCAGCTCTGCCGCCTCAAAAGCGCTTTTAGAGGCTCCGGCGGGCGCAATAGCCATGCCGACGGCCTTGCGGGTCCTTATTTTAACTAAAACCGTGGGATTGCCTCTAGAGTCTAGTACCTCGAAGCCCCGAACGCCGACTATAGTGTCGGAAGACATAAGCCCTTTCCCACCCGTTGGTTAAGCTAAGCGCAGGCTACTATTTAATTAGTTTCCGGCGCACACCCCTGCAATAGTGGAAGCG
>CAZPDD010000096.1:0-4117 GCA_964585235.1 Microcaldota archaeon
CGTCTCCTGCTTGAGCGCGGCAAGTGTTTCGTCCTTTGGCTCGGGTGAGTGTTTCTCAAACAATGGGTCGGGAGTGTCGAAAATGGTTTTTGGGAACAATTGCCTTACCGAACAGGCCGCCCCGCCGGCCAAGTCGTAGAGGCCGGACGTGATTTGCGGGATTGAAGCGGCGTATTTTTCCAGAAGTTCCGGGCAATCAACCACTTCGGCCCCGTTTCCGCTTTTTTTTGCAAGCGCACGTTCATACTCGCTTTCAAGCGCCTTGAGCTCCGTGTCAAAGGCAGTGTGCCGTTTCGTGATGAACTTCGCGCCGGCGTAGTCGCCGGGGTTGTGGCTTGCGGTGAAGGCCATCCCGTAGTTGGGTGAGTTGAATGAAACTGCGGCGGTTGGGCAGTTGTCGAGGGAGAGGATTTTTCCGGAAAAGCCTTTGGCGAACGCGTCGAACAAGGGCTTGCTGTGCTTTCTGTAGTCATAGCCGCAGACGAATTCGCGCGAGAAAGCGTTGGCAGCCCGGCCAAGTGCCTCGAACTTTTCAGTCGTGACTTCGGTGCCGAATACCCCGCGGATGTCGTAGCCCCTGAACATTTTTCAGTCGCCTTTGAAAGACTCGTCGTTAGCAACGTTGCGCGTTACAAGCGCGTGGGGGTAGATGCGTGCGTTTGCGCCGACGAGCACGCCGCAGTTGAGCGACGCATTGACGCCGGTTTTCGTCCCCCTTCCAATCACTGCGCCGAGCTTGCGCTTTCCGCTCGCCACACGCAATCCTTTTATCTCAGGCTTGACGTCCCCGTCGTCAAAACGCAGGTTTGCTGTAATCGTCCCGGCGCCGAGGTTGACGTCCTCGCAGACAATGGAGTCGGCGACGTAGTTCAAGTGCGGCGCGTTGGCTCCGCTAAGCAGGATTGAGTTCTTGATTTCGCTCGAGTTGCCAACGTGGTTGTTTGCCTCAAGGGCCGTGTGCTCGCGCAGGTATGCGCCGGGGCCGACAATGCAGTTTTCCCCTATGAACACTGGCCCCTCGATGTAAGTGCCGCTTTTGACGATGCTGCCTTTTCCGACATGCAGTTTTCCTTTCACCGTAACGTTAGCCTCGACGATTCCCTCCACCTTGCTTTCCATCAGGTGCTCCAGGGCAAAGGCGCTGGTGTCCAGGTAGTTCCAGTAATAACCGACGTCGTTCCAGTACCCACCGTGCTCGACTACGAGAAGTTCGTTGCGGGAAGCGTAGTTCTCAAGCGCCTGGGTTGCTTCAAGCTCGCCCCGCTTGGACGGCTTGACTTGTGCGAGGAAATGCAGGAAATCGTTTTTCACGAAATACGCGCCCGTGTTGATGACCCCGGCTGTTTTCTCAACTGGTTTTTCAAGTATTTTTTCCAGTTTGCCGCCTTTCACCTGCAACAGCCCGTAGGGTGACGCATCCTCAACGCGTTTTCCAACGACAAAGGGCGTTTTCTGCCTTAGCAGTTCCGCCAGCCCTGCGTAAAAGTCGGGGGAGAAGAAAGTGTCGCCGTTGAAAACCATGAAGTCGCTTTCGCCGATTTCGCCCCCTGCCGCAAGCACCGCGTCGGCGGTTCCCTTCTGCTCCCGCTGGATTGCAAAAGCCAGCCTGGCCAGGTGCCCGCTTCCGGCGAAATGCGCCTTCAGCTCGCTTGCCGCACCCGCGGTCGTGACGACGACAATTTTTTCAAAAGCCGCCCCGATGCCGTCGACCAGGTGGCCAAGCAGCGGCTTGCCCAGCACGCGCACCATCACCTTCTGCGTCGTTTCAGTCACGGGCCAAAGCCGCGTGCCTTTACCGGCGCAAAGAACAACTGCGATAGCCATGGAAAATCACTTTAGAAATCCGCATTATTATTGGCGCGCCCCTGCGATTTAAAGCCCGTTAACAACTTTTTTCCAAACCCCGCCCTCCACGGGGTGTTATTTAACAATTATTTGGCCGATATTATCAATTTATTAATAATGTTATCATTTTAGCCAAGCTAGTGGGCGGGGGCATTTTTCAAGCAGTTGCGCACGCGAGGGGTTTTTATTCGATTTGCGGCGCAAGAGTAATGGCGGGAGTGGAAATGGAAAAAATCTCTTTCAATGACTTTGCGAAAGTCGAGCTTCGCGTCGGCAAGATAATCGCCTGCGACCCGGTCGAGGGAAGCACGAAACTCTACAAGCTTCTTGTACGCATCGGAGGGGAAGAACGCACACTCGCAGCAGGCTTGGCCGGGCACTACGCCGCTGACGAGCTGCTTGGCAAGAAAGTCATCGTCGTTGCCAACCTTGAGCCAAAGCAGCTCAAAGGCGTCGAAAGTAACGGGATGCTGCTTGCTGCCGAGGACTCGACGGGCAAAGTCCTATTGCTTACCGTTGACGGCGAAATTGAGGAAGGCGCGGTGGTGAGGTAAGACGGCCAATTTTTTCGGCACCCCGGCCGCGAAGCTTGCCGTAGCGGTTGTCCTAGTTGTTTTATCCGCCCTGTTTCTGGCCCGCTTGTTTCCGCATTTTATTCCCGCTTATCGGAACGTCAATTCCGTTTCCTTCACCGCCCCCGACGGCTCGAAGCTTGCGTGCGAAGTTGCAAAAACGCAACCGGAGCGCGAACGCGGCTTGATGAACCGTTCTTTCCTCTGCCCCGACTGCTGCATGCTCTTCGTTTTCGAGCAGAGCGCGCGCCAGTCCTTCTGGATGAAAAACACGCTCATCCCGCTTGACCTTGTTTTCCTCGACGCAAACTACTCTGTTGTCGACGTGAAAAACAACTTCTCCCCCTGCACGCGCGACCCGTGCGAAGTCTACGCCTCAAAGGCGCCCGCGCGCTACGTGGTTGAAGTGAACGCGGGCCAGTCTGCTGCGCGAAAAATAGTTGAAGGTGGTCACTTCACGTCCGCATAAGGAAAAGGTGCGACCGCCGGGAATCGAACCCGAATCTCTGCCTTGGCAAGGCAGTATCATGCCACTAGACCACGGTCGCAACGCTAGTTTTGTTGCAATTATCTTTTTGCCTGCGACACGCTTAAATTCGCTTCTACCCAAGGCCAAACAAGGAGAGGAGGAAGCGGATGATGCCGTTTATGAAGTCAAGCAGCGGGTTGCCGGCGGGGGGCTGGCTGTCCGGCGGCTGTCCTACCGGTGGGGCTTGGCGCAAGTCAATTGACACGGGCTGCGTGAGGGAAATGCCTGACGCATTGACAACAATTTTTCCTTCAACCACCAGCATCCCTTCCGGGGGCGTGAGCCGGAAGCTGATTTTTTCAGTCTCGCCAACCGCAAGCGAAACAATCCTTTTGTCATTGCCTGCGTTCGTCTCAAGCGAAACCAGCGCGTTGTTTACGGGGGAATTCCCGTCGTTGGACAAATGCACTTCAACAAGCAGCGCGCCGCTTGCGTCAAGCCGGGGAATCACGTCGAGGACCTTCACGCCGAGGCTGCCCGCCGCCTCGCCTCCCTTGCGCGCAATTACGTACGCCTCGCCCTCCTGGCTCAGGGAGGAAATGCGCGTGGTGAAGTTGTAGACAAAACCCTCGTCAAGCTTCGGCGGCAGGGTTATTTTCCACTCCCGCGTCGCCTCCCCGCCGGGCCGGAGGAACACGAGTGCAGCTTCCGGCCCGGCTACCTTCGCCTCCGCCGGTGCCGAGAAGGAAAGCGGCACTGCAATGGGCCTTGCCGCGTTCGACTTCACCCTTACCGTAATCGTCGCCTGCGCTCCCTCCCCAAGCGTGGTGTTCGGGCCTTGCACGCCTAGGGAAAACGCCGGCTGGAACGGCGCCCAGTCGTCGAGGCTCACGGTGGCGCTGCGGACTACGCTTGCTTTAGACAAGTCGTAGCCAAAGCCGGTTGCGGAAAGCGTTTCCTTGATGTCGTTCTGGTCGCGTCCTTGGGCGAACTTGACGTGCGTCGCGTCAAGCACGATGGCCTCGCCGAAAGTCGCGTCCGCCGGCACCCAAGCGCCGTCGGCAAAAGCCTCCGTCCAGGCGTGGGGACCCCAGTTCTCGCTTTGCGTGCAGTTCGAGCTGCACACGTAGCCTGCGACGAACTTGGCGGGAATGCCCGCGGACTTGAGCATGCTGATTAGCAGGTGCGAGTAGGAATTGCACTTTCCCGACTGGCTCGCGTAGACTCTTGC
>CAZPDD010000097.1:0-4090 GCA_964585235.1 Microcaldota archaeon
GCCTATTGGGACCACTTGGGCATCCGCACGCGCTCGATGCAGCAGGCGCTTGAGCAGTCAGTGAGGCTCGAGTACTTCAGCCCCGAGAGGTTCAACCGCGACCCAGGCGCTGCCGTCAAGGCGGCGAAGAATCGCGGCAATTTCCTTGAAATGGTTTTCGCCGACCCCGAGGTCGAAGTGCTCGTGCGTTCCTACGACGAGGCAAAGGATTCGAAGAACTACCCTCAGGCGAGCGACGCCAGAACGCAGCTGGCCAAGTACATCGCCCGCCAGTACAACAACGAGATGTTCCCCGCCCCCTGGAAGGGCTATGAGGACGCCCCCCGGCGTTACAACGACATTGCCAACTTCATCATCCGCTACAGCGACCTGATGCGCTACCTCGTAGGCGGGGACAACAAGTCGCTCCTGATGGCAATGAAGGAGGAGAAGCAGTTTTACGACCAGTACTCAAAGCAGCACACGTGGGAGCCGGTTGCCTGGGGCAAGGCCGCGTGAAGAAAAAAATTGGTGAAAATGCAAGATGGCGGTTGAAAAGCAGCTGAGGATGGTCAAGCACGGCGTTGAGGGTGCCGAGTTCAAGGAGCGTGCCGAGAAGCACGAGGTTGAGCCTCACGAGCGCTACCTTCACGAGGTGATGGAGCGGTACGACAAGCACGTTTTCAACGAGTCGTGGAAGTCCGCCGACCACTTGCGCCTGATGTATGACTTCATCGTCAGGCAGCACGACGAGAAGGTCGAGGCCTGGCGAAACAACGAGCAGGTGATGAACGAGCTTGAGGAGCAGATAAGGACTGCCCAGACGCCCCAGGCCGTTCTCAATGCGCTTTCGAAGGAAAAGCGCGTCTTCAACATTCCAAAGTCGAGGACGAACTTCATCAAGAAGCCGAAAACGTCCTTTTACGATGCGGACAAGTCAATTGCCGGCGAGCGCTACCTCTTCTGGACGGACGTGACGCAGAAGTACCAGACTTTCGAGGAATACGTCAGGGATGATTTTGGGGCCAGAATGAAGGCTGGCGGGTTGAAAGAGCATCCGTTCGTGGACTTCTCGGCAAAGAAGTGGGTTGATGAGCAAGGCCGCGAGCTAAAGGGTCTCGTAAGGGAAAAAACCAGCGACGGGTACCGTCAAATCGACGAAACCGAGGCGTATAAGCTCGCAGGCCTCAAGGCGATTTCAGACGCCAAGGCAGAGATTTTCGAGAACTTCATCAAAAACTACGTCGGCATGTCGCACAACGTCGAACGCGTTAAAAAGGCGATTTCCGGCATGATTGGCAGTGTGAAGGTCGCCGAAGCAGCGGGTCACGGGGTTTCTTCCGCAAACATTGACACTTACCTTGACGGCTACCAGCGGGAAGTCGCTCGCCTTGGCCATTACGACGCGGCCGCAAAACTAAGCCTCGTGCGTCCCCACCGCTTTTTTACAAGCTGCGGCCCCGACCAGCTAGCTGGCCTTCTGATGTGGTCGAGGGACTCGATTGAGGAAATCAAGCTCGAAGAGGCGCAGAAAATGCGCACCGCAGACTTGATGGACTTCTCGCAAGGCACGCTCAAGCACATGATGGGAACCGCCCCGCACGGTGCGGATGTCGAGTCGGGCGGGTTGAAGATAGGCAAGGAAGTGATGGACTTGATTACCCACGCGGCCCAGCACGCGGTTACGGGACAGCCGCCCGGTGCAGCCGGCGGTGCGGGCGCGAGCCCCTCAGGCCCGTCAGCATCCACGCCGCCCGCGGGAGGCGCGCCTGACGCCGAGGCGCTTAACCTCGCTGCAATGGCGGCCCTTCGCGCGCTCATCTTGTACAAGCGGAAGAAAGGAGGCGTCGGCTGAAATGGACACTCTCGGCAAGCTCGTGAAGCTCATTCCTTCCATCAGGCTGCGCAGCCCCGTCTTCAAGGCCGTGAAGGCGGATTTTTCAAAAGGAGTTGCGCAAGTAATCTTCTCCCCTGTGAAGGACGGCGCCTACCCGCCTTTTGTCCTGCGCGCGCTTAGCGACGGCAGGGAATTCCGCGACATTGCCATCGGCTTTCTGCTTCCTGAAAAGCTCCCCCCAAACCCTGCGAACTGGGCTTCTTTTTACTTCCTGCACCAGCGTGATTCGACGGACACCCTCGCCCGCTGCGTGAACGACGGGGAGCAGTGGGGCCTGGAGCTCAACCGCTTCACGCGCGACGGCCACGACGGCCCGCCTGATGTTTTCGTCGCCGACTTGGCCGCGGCGGTGAAGAAGGCAAAGGCTTCCGCCGGGTTTACGAAAAAAGTGAAGGAACAATTAGTAAAGTCGCTTTTGCAGGTGGAAAGGCTTGTCGAGAGGGATGCGGTCGGCAAGTTCGCCTTCGAGTCGGTGCTTCCCTACTCGCCTTCCTCAAGCGCGCTTCAGTCTTAAAAACCGGCCGGTGTTGCCAGTAGTTGGAACCGGAAGCCTTACCCGGCTGGGTTGCCTCAAGCCGGCGTTTTCACGTGCATCAAAGCCCCGCCCGTGGTCTTCAACTGCTTTAATTGCCTTTAGCAACGCCGTTCGCGCCTGGTTGGCCAATTTTACCTTCCCTGATTTTTTCCTCAAAATTTCAGCAGCTGCGACAAGTGCGGCCCTGGCAGTTTTAATGTTTTCCGGATTGGTGGGATATTGCACCACTCCCGGCGTGTCGACGTGAGGGTTGACCCGGTCTACTTGCAGCATGGGGTCACTCAGCCCTCCCTTGCCCGTCCTCGTCACAAGAAGCCTCACGTGCTCATCGGTCCTCATCGGTGCCCGGCCTGGGTATGGAAAATATTCTTCGACCCTTATTTTTAGCCGCCCGACGTCCATGCTAAGGCCATTTGGAGTAAGTTCGAATTGACCGACGCCCTTGCGTTTCAAAGCGAATGCCATGGTTCCACTGCAATTGTTAATGTCTGCCCCGTGATTTAAATGCTTTCAAGCACCAGCGGGGGCAGAACCCGCCATCGGTCTAGTCTTTTTTCAGCTTGATTTTGAGTTCACCATTAGGGAGATAGCCAGCGAACTCGCCCTTCCGTAGCTTGAGCAGGCAATCCACGGCCCGCCTGCCGCTGTTCTTGGATTTATCGAAAGTTTTCCGCAATTCTTTAAGGCCGCCCTTGCCGTGGAGCCTTGCGATTTCAATTAGATGCACGTGATAATCGTTAAGCTTGTTTTTCGTACCGCCAAGCTTGTACCCGAGCTTAAAAATACTTTCCGCGTTGTCTGCAAAAACGCGCGAGCTCTTGTCATCAGCGTGCAGGCCGGTGGCGTTCATGAGTCTGACGGCTTTTTTCCCGTGTTCGTCGATTACGCCGGCTATAAAGTTAACGTCGTGCGCATCAGCAAGGACCCGGTAGGCGGCGCTGCCGTGCTTTTCAATGAGCTTTGCAACAAATTTCGGCTTCTTTGCCGACTTGAGCATTTCGTAAGCTATGGGCCCGAATTTTTTGATGGTCTTTTCGACCTTGCCGCCGTGGCTTTCGGCGAACTTCTCGATTTCCTCCCTCAGGTCTCGACTCTTGATTCCATGACTTTTAAAAAATTTTTGAAAGCCCATTCGCTTCACCAGCGGACTAGCTTGCCTTGGGTAACGGAGGCAGTTGTTTCTTCTTGCCCTTCTCGTCGTTGTGGGCTTTCCTGATTTTATCAAGCTCCTTGAGGATTTCGGCGAATTCCGTATGCCCTTGGGAAACCGCGCCCTTGAGCAGCTTGTCCTTTGCCTTCGCCTTGTCAAAAAGCGCCTTTTGCCGCTTTATGTTAGTTACAATCAGGCTAAGCGGCCTCCATTCGGTATTCTTCAGCGTGTCCTTCTTGGGGTTGCGCGCGACAAATTCCTGGTGCAAGTTGCGCAGGCTGTCAAGCGCGGAGTGGAACGAGTCGTGCGCATTCTGCGCCGCCTGCTTGCGCCTCTCAGCTTCCTCCTCTGTATCTTTTTTCTTCTGTTCTTCTTTTTCTTCTTCCTCTTTCTTTGCCTTCTGCGCGTCGGCTTCCTTCTTTTCCTGCTTCTCAGCCTTTTCCTTTGTGTGGGTTTCCTTCCGTTCGTTGTTGAGTTCCCTCGCGCGGTTGATGACTTCCGAGTGCTCCTCGAACTCGCGGTCAACGTC
>CAZPDD010000098.1:0-4067 GCA_964585235.1 Microcaldota archaeon
CTTGACTGGCATGTCGTGAACCAGCCCCTTTACGCAGTCGGCGACGTGGAAGTAGCTTTTCGACTGCTTGCCGTCGCCGAGGATTTCAAGCCGCTTGGGGTCTTTGCGAAGCTTGGCGATGAAGTCGCGGATGACCCCGTGCGTCGAGCGCGGGCCGATGACGTTGGCAAAGCGGAAGGCAACGCCCTCAAAGCCGTAAGTGCTCGCGTGCGAGGAAAGCATCGCCTCGTCGCAAAGCTTGGTTGCGGCATAAAGCGAAATGGGCTTCATCGGCGAGTAGTTCTCAGGCGTCGGCAGCACGTCAACTTCGCCATAGATGGTTGCGGAGGAAGTGAGAACGAATTTTTTCGCGCCTGCCTTGCGGCAAGCCTCAAGGGCGTTGAAAGCCCCGGTGACGTTAGTGTCGTAAACGAGCTTGGGATTTGTGTTGCTCTCGCGCACGTCAACAGACGCGGCGAGGTGGTAGACCACGTCGCAACCGCCTGCAGCCTCGTTAAGCGCTTTTTCGTCAAGCACGCTTGCCTTGATGAAATCTATTTTCTTCGCGCCAATGTGGCCTTGCAGGAATTCCTTGCGGCCGCCGCTGAGGTCATCAAGGACAACGACTTCGTCGCCGCGGGCAACAAGCGCGTCAACTAGGTGGGAGCCGATGAAGCCCGCGCCGCCCGTTACAAGGGTTTTTCGCGTCATCAAATCACTTCAACTCACTTCGCAAATGCTCCTTTAGCGCCGGGCCGATGTCATCTCGCCTTAGCGCAAAGTCGATGAAAGCAACCGCGTAGTCTAGCTTGGTGCCGACGTCATACCACCTTCCCTCAATTTCCTTGGCGAAGACTTTCTCGCGCTTGCAAAGCAGGCGCAGCGCGTCGGTCAATTGGACTTCCCCGTTCTTGCCGGGCTTGGTCTCAGCCAAACAGTCGAAAATGCCTGAAGTCAGGACGTAACGCGCGGCAATCGCCATTGTTGACGGCGCCTCGGCGGGCTTTGGTTTTTCAACCAAGTCCTCGGCCTCGATGATACCGTCCTGCAGACGCTTGCCTTTCACGATGCCCCACCTTCCCACGTCCTCCCTTGGCACTTCGTGGGCTGCAATCACGCTGCCCCCGTGCTTCTCGAACGCTGCAAGCAACTGTTTCGTGCAGGGGACGGCAGAGTCAAAAATAGTGTCGCCGAGCAGCACGGCAAAAGGCTCGCCGTCAACGTGCTTGTGGGCAAGGGAAATCGCGTGGCCAAGGCCAAGCGCCTCGGGCTGGCGGATGTAATGCACTTCGGCCAAGTCCGTGATTTTACGCACTTCCCCAAGCAGCTTAGTGTCGCCGCGGGATTCAAGGAACTGCTCTAGCTCTATTGACTTGTCAAAGTGGTTCTCAATGGCGTGCTTTCCGCGGCCGGTGATGATGAGGATGTCGTCAATGCCGCTTGCAACCGCCTCCTCGACAACGTATTGGATGACTGGCTTGTCAACTAGCGCCAGCATTTCCTTCGGCTGCGCCTTCGTCGCGGGCAAGAAGCGCGTGCCCAACCCCGCCGCGGGAATGACTGCCTTGCGTACTTTCATAAGAAAACATAGGCTGCAAACGTATTTATTTGCCTAGTCCAGTTGGCATGCCGGAGAAAAGGAAAGTCAGACCGTCATTGGTGGAACGGATTCGGAATATTTTGCAATGCGTTCAAGCCGCGGCTTGGCAATTTCAGTATAGTCGCTTGTCCTAAGGGCCATTGAACGGTCAAGGCGTGCGGCGTTGAAGAATATCTCCTCATTTTTCAACAGCCCGGGGTCGACAATCAGCTCCAGTTCGGGACTGAAGGAAAAAGGAAGGATTGTACCCGCAACGCTGCCCGCCAGCTTCTCCGCAATCTCGGGAGTGGCGAAGGAAATGTACGTGCCGTGAAACAATTCCTTGACTGCGTTTAAATCCATCCTCGCATCGCCCGGGACTACCCCCAAGACATACTTGGTTTCCTTCTTCCCAATCTTCACCATCATGACGATGCACTTTGCCGCCTGCGAGATTTTGTTGCCGCGCATCGGGCTTACTATCTCGGTCCGGCCTTCCGCAGGATGGTCAATCAGGCGGTAATGCGCATTGTGCCCGTCAAGCAGTGAAATAAGCTCGTCGTAAGTGTCGCTCATGCAACCATCCCCCCCTCCCCTTAAGCTAGACGCTGCCGACGCCAATTGCCTCGTAGGTCAAGCCTGCTTTTTTCGCTTCACCTGCATCAAGCAGGCGGCGGCCGTCGACCACGACTGGCGTGCGCAGGAGTTTCTTGAACTCGGCCGGAGGCAGCTTGAACTCAGGCCACTCCGTGACGATTACGCAGGCATCCGCTCCCTTGAGCGCCTGTTGCACGGAAGTGGCGTAGGCAACTTGGCCGAAGAGCTTTTTGAAGTTGGCAGTTGCCTGCGGGTCAAAGGCATTTATTTTCGCCCCGCGGGCCAATAGCTCGCCGACAATGGTGATTGCAGGGGATTCGCGGACGTCATCCGTCCCAGCCTTGAAGGCAAGGCCGAGGACCGCTACGGTCTTGTTGCGCACCGAGCCGCCGGACGCCTGCTCAAGCAACGCAACCACTCTTTTCTTCTGCAGCTCGTTTGCCTGCAAAACGGCCTTCAAGACAACAGGGTCCAAGCCAGCCGCCTTTTCTGCGGAGAGAAGGGCCTTGACGTCCTTTCCAAAGCAAGAGCCGCCCCAGCCAGGGCCCGCACGCAAAAAGTGCGGGGAAATGCGCTTGTCCAGGCCCATTCCCTTCGCCACTTCATCCACGACCACGCCCATCTGCTCGCAGGCGGCTGAAAGCTCGTTGATGAAACCCACTTTAGTCGCGAGAAACGCGTTGCTCGCGTACTTCACCATCTCGGCAGTCTCGAGGGTTGTTTCAAGAACCGGGCACGAGTAGTGCGAATGCAGGCCGGCGAGGATTTTTGCTGACTTTGCGTCCCCAGAGCCGATGACAATGCGGTCGGGGTTGAAAAAGTCCGCAAGCGCAACCCCCTCGCGCAAGAACTCAGGCACCATGCCGACGCCAAAGTCCCGCCCCGCCTTCTTGCCCGAGGCATTCTCAAGGATGGGAACGAGCGAGGCAGTGCTGCCGGGGACTACCGTGCTCTTGACGGCAACGACAGCGAATTTCTTGGCCACCTTGAGCTCCCTGCCGATTGAATCGGCGGCTTTCCTCACGTAACTGAGCTCAATGCTTCCGTCAGTCCGCGAGGGAGTGCCAACGCAAATGAGCACGACGTCGGCATCGCGCACGCTGTGGTAGGAAGTGGTTGCCGAGAACTTATGCTGCCCAAGGACTTTCTCAAGCAGTTCGCCAAGGCCCTCTTCAAAAAAGTGCGGCTTGCCCGAGTTGATGGCCTTGACTTTAGCAGCGTCGACGTCCACGCAAGTGACTTCGTGGCCGAATGACGCGAGACCCGCCCCGCTCACCAAACCGACGTAGCCCGAACCTATTACCGTTACTTTCAAGCGCTCAGCCTCTCATGCAATAGACGGGGGATTATCTTCAGCGCGTCGACGAAGGAAAGCTTCGCCTCGCCAAGGCGCTTCCTGTAATTAATTGGGAAGCAACGCGTTTTAAGCCCTCGTTTGCTAGCCTGCCCGAACAAGTTCGCCTCAAGCTCAAAGCCCTCGGCGGTAATGTTCATCTTGCGCAGGGCGCTGCCGCGGAAGCCCCAGTAGCCGCTCGTGATGTCCGGGTTCCAAGTAAAGAAGAGCAGCGAGCCGAGGACGATCAGCGTGCGCACGGGAGGTCTCCCGCGATTCTACTCCCCGCGCGAGCGCGGATCAGGACGGCGCTTCAGGGCAGCTCGTGATCGACCTTGGTGGCGTAGTTGTTCTCGAAAAAGATCAAGGCGTCAGGGTTCGCATCCACGATCTCGTAAATGGTATGGAACTCCGCGTAGGAATCGTGTGGAGGCGCCTGAACGAGCTTCACCACGCGAATTGGCTCCTTCGCCTCCGGAGGAGGCGCTTCCAGAGGAGGCGACATGGGAAGGGCGTCCATGAAGTAACCCGTCGAGGTGTATCGGATGGTGTGGTAGCTATCGACCTTCCAACAAACGA